>JBOGVL010000069.1:0-10550 GCA_050692535.1 Actinomycetota bacterium
GGGGGGTGCTGCGGGTCGACGGAGGACCACATCCGCGCGATCGCGAGCGCCCTGGAGGGGCTCCCGCCGCGGCGGCCGCCGGCGCCTCGCCGGCTGACCGCGTTCAGCGGCCTCGAGCCGTTCGAGATCGCGCCGGACACCGGCTTCGTCATGATCGGCGAGCGCCAGAACGTGACCGGATCCGCGAGGTTCCGCGGGCTCATCGAGTCCGGCGACTTCCAGGGCGCGGTCGAGGTGGCCGCCGACCAGGTGCGCAGCGGGGCCAACCTGCTCGACGTCAACATGGACGCCGACCTGCTCGATGGCCCCAGGGCGATGGCGACGTTCCTGAACCTGATCGCCACCGAGCCCGAGATCGCCCGGGTTCCCGTGATGGTCGACTCCTCCAAGTGGGAGGTGCTCGAGGCCGGCCTGAAGTGTCTGCAGGGCAAAGGGGTCGTCAACTCGATCAGCCTGAAGGAGGGCGAGGAAGACTTCCTCGAGAAGGCGCGCAGGATCAGGCGGTACGGCGCGGCCGTCGTCGTGATGGCGTTCGACGAGCGCGGCCAGGCGGACACGGTCGAGCGGAAGGTCGAGATCCTGGAGCGGGCCTACCGGCTCCTGGTGGAGCAGGCCGGCTACGAACCGGAGGATGTGATCTTCGACCCGTGCATCCTTGCCATCGCGACCGGCATCGAGGAGCACGCGGCCTACGGCAAGGCGTTCATCGAGGCGACCAAGATCCTCAAGGAGCGGTTCCCGAAGGCCAAGGTCTCGGGTGGCGTCTCCAACCTGTCGTTCAGCTTCCGGGGGAACGACCGCGTTCGCGAGGCGATCCACTCGGCCTTCCTGTACCACGCGGTCCAGGCGGGGCTCGACATGGCGATCGTCAACGCGGGGCAGATCGCGCTCTACGAGGACATCCCGGCCGATCTGCTCGAGCACGTCGAGGACATCATTTTCGACCGCCGACCCGACGCGACCGAACGGATGGTCGCGTTCGCCGACACCGTGCGGGGCGAGGGGATCAAGAAGGAGATCGACCTCTCCTGGCGCGAGACCACCGTCGGGGAGCGCCTCAAGCACGCGCTCGTGCACGGCATCGACGACTTCATTGAACCGGACACCGAGGAGGCCCGTCAGGCCCACGACCGCCCCCTCGACGTGATCGAGGGCCCGCTGATGGACGGGATGAAGGTCGTCGGCGATCTCTTCGGAGCCGGGAAGATGTTCCTCCCCCAGGTCGTGAAGAGCGCCCGCGCCATGAAGAAGGCCGTCGCCTACCTCGAGCCGTTCATGGAGGAGGAGAAGCTCCGCCTCGGGCCGGCCGGCGAGCGCGCGAACGGCCGGGTGGTCCTGTGCACGGTGAAGGGCGACGTCCACGACATCGGCAAGAACATCGTCGGCGTGGTGCTCGGCTGCAACAACTACGAGGTGATCGACCTCGGCGTGATGGTGCCGGCCGACGTGCTGCTCGACACGGCCGTGGCCGAGGGCTGCGACATCGTGGGCTGCTCCGGCCTGATCACGCCCTCGCTCGGCGAGATGGAGGGCGTGGCGCGTGAGATGGAGCGGCGCGGCCTCGACCTCCCCCTGCTCATCGGCGGGGCGACGACCTCGCGGCAGCACACGGCGGTCAGGATCGCGCCCGAGTACACGCCCCCGGTGCTCCACGTGATCGACGCCTCGAGGGTGGTCGGCGTGGTCTCCGATCTGCTCGAGCCGGAACGCCGCGAGAAGCTCGACCGGGAGAACCGGCTCGAGCAGGAGCGGCTGCGCAAGCTCCACACCGAGCGACAGGAGCAACCCCTCCTCCCCTACCGCCTGGCGGTCGAGCATCGGACGCCCATCACGTGGCGAGCGGAGGATCTGGCGGGGGCGCCGTTCACCGGCGTCCGGGTCGTCGAGCCGGACCTCGCGACGCTCCGCGACTACATCGACTGGACGTTCTTCTTCACCGCGTGGGAGCTCAAGGGGCGATACCCGCAGATCCTCGACCACCCCCAACACGGCGCCGCCGCACGCGAGCTCTTCGAGCACGCGAACCAGCTCCTCGACCGGATCGTCCGGGAGAGGTCGCTGACGGCCCGGGCCGCGTACGGCTACTGGCCCGCGGCGGCCGAGGGCGACGACCTCGTCCTGGACAACGGCGTCCGGTTCCCGATGCTGCGCCAGCAGGCCGACCACGTGGACGACCGGCCCAACCGCTCGCTCGCCGACTTCCTCGCGCCGGCCTCCTCCGGCCTCGCCGATCATCTGGGCGCGTTCGCCTGCACGGCGGGGATCGGCGCCGACGCGCTCGCCGGAGGTTTCGAGTCCGAGAACGACGACTACTCCGCGATCACGGTCAAGGCACTCGCCGACCGCCTCGCCGAGGCGTGCGCCGAGTGGCTCCACGAGACCGTCCGCCGCGAGTGGTACGAGACCGGCCCCAAGATGAGCAGCGAGGAGCTCGTCGGCGAGCGTTACCGAGGGATCCGCCCGGCCTTCGGCTACCCGGCCTGTCCCGACCACTCCCGCAAGCGGGAGCTCTTCGAGCTCCTCGACGCGCCCTCTATCGGGATGGAGCTCACCGAGACGTGCGCCATGACGCCAGCGGCGAGCGTCTCCGGCCTGTACCTCGCGCATCCCGCCGCTCGGTACTTCAACGTCGGCCGCATCGGCAAGGACCAGGTCGAGGACTACGCGGCACGATGCGCCATGGACCGCCGCGACGCCGAGGCCTGGCTCCGGCCCAACCTCGCCTACGACCCGACGTAGCCCCTAGGATCGCTGCGTCGGGAGCTGCGGGATCAGCCAGGCGATGAACCCGTCGGGGCTGCGGGTCTGCATCCAGACGCGACCGGGGCCGGTGAGCTTGACGACGAGACCCTCGCCGGAGAGCAGCGTCGACTTCCACCCCCCGACCTTCTGGACGTCGTAGCCGGTCCCCTCGCTGAAAGCGACCATGTGCCCGGTGTCCATCGTGGTCGTCTGTCCCTGCGCGAGGTCGAGCGTCTTGATGGCCCCGTAGCTCGACAGGATCAGGTCGCCGGTGCCGGAGCATTTCAGCATGAACAGTCCCTCGCGAGAGAAGAACGTCTTGGCGCCGCCCCACTTCGTGTCCACGTCGATCCCGGTGCCGCATGCGAGGTAGGAGCCGGACTGCACGAAGATCGTCTGTCCCTGGAGCGGGAGGTGGATCACGTCGCCGGGCAGCGACGGACCGACCGTGACCTCGCCCGGGCCTCCCTCGGCCGAGTACGTGTTGATGAAGAAGCTCTCGCCGCCGAGCGTCATCCGCTTCAGGCCGCCGAGCATCCCCCCCTGGGCCTTGGTCTCCATCCCGACGTTCGAGGACATCGCGACCATCGCGCCCGCCTCGGCCCGGACGGCCTCCCCGGCGTCCAGCCCCAGGGTGGCGATCGCGAACGACGGGCTGCACTCGATGTCGACCTTCATGCCCCGCTCCTCTCCTCGTGTGCAGGCGAGTCTAGGTACGCCGGAAACGACGGGGGGAACGGCGTTCGTCGAGGTTGCGGGCTGGTGGCTAGTGGAAGGAGTGACCGCAGGCGCAGGAGCCCTGGGCAACCGGGTTGTCGATCGTGAACCCCGAGGCCTCCAGCGTGTCCACGAAGTCGATCTTGGCGTCGGACAGATACGGGACGCTCATCCGGTCCACCACGATCCGGACCCCGAACTGCTCCTCCGCGACGTCCTTCTCGGTGTGCTGGTCGTCCAGGTACATCGCGTACCGGAGCCCCGAGCAGCCGCCGGGCTGGACCGCGACGCGGAGCGCGATATCGCTGCGTCCCTCCTCCTGGAGGAGCTCCTTCACCTTGCCGGCGGCATTCTCGGTCAGCTGGATCATCGTTCCTCCGTCGCGGGGTCGTTCCCGGGATTGTAGCCGCTCACGCGCGGAGATCGGTCCTGGGGTCGGAGCTCCTTCAGGTCGGCAACCTCCGCCATCGCGGTCCTTCGAAGCTCCCCGGGGGTGGTCCGGAAGACGGAGTCCGGCGTGCCGGCGGCCGCCCAGACGACCTCGTGCGTCAGGAGGTCCCGGTCGACGAACGTCCGGATCCGATCGGGATGGCCGAACGGCGGCGTCCCGCCCACGGCGAACCCGGTCGCCTCCCGCGCCTCCTCGGGGGTGGCCCGGCGGACGCTCGTCGCCCCGACGAAGGCGGCCAGACGCTCCGTGTCGACCCGGTTGGCCCCGCTGGTGAGGGCCAGGACCGGGCGATCGTCGGCCACGAAGACCAGCGACTTCACGATCTGACCGACCGCGCAGCCGATCGCGCGGGCGGCGTCCTCGGCGGTCTTGGTGCCCTCGGGGAAGCGGCGGACCTCCACCGGGTGGCCGAGCACCCGTGCCGCCTCCAGGAAACGCTCATTCGCCGTGCCCACGGGGGGTACGTTAGCCGCCCGGGTCGGTCGAGCGTTGTGGTTCCGCCGGTCGAGCCCAGTCCTCGGCGACGGCGGCCGCGAGCTCCTCGAGCGCCGCGCTCGCGTCGTCTCGCGCCCTCCGCGCTCCGAGCCGGTCGACGAGCGACTCGAGCAACAGGCCGTCCGGGCGGATCGCGGCCTCCCCGCACAGGACGCCGGCCCGGACCCCCGCGCGACCGGCCTCGGCGACCACCCCCATCGGCACCTTCCCGAGCAACGAGGACGCGTCGAACCGCCCCTCCCCCGTGACCACCACGTCGGCGCGCGCGATCCGCCCCCGGAGGTCGACCGCGTCCATGACCACCTCCACCCCGGGGCGGACGTGCGCGCCGAGGAACGCCACCAGGCCGGCGCCCGCCCCTCCCGCGGCGCCGGCTCCGCGCGTCGAGCGCACGTCGAAGCCGAGGTCCCGGAAGAGCACGGCCGCGTAGTGCGCGAGGGCGCGGTCCAGCAGGAGGACGTCGTCGGGCGAGGCGCCCTTCTGGGGCGCGAAGACGCGCGCGGCGCCCCGAGGGCCCGTGAGCGGGTTGTCCACGTCGCTGGCCACGACGACGCGCACACCCCGGACCTCCGGAGCGAGCGCGGTCAGGTCCACACGATCCAGTCGCAGCAGCGCGGCCCCGCCGTCCGGCAGCGGTCGGCCGTCCGGGTCCGTCAGCCGGACGCCGAGGGCGGCGGCGAGCCCCGCCCCGCCGTCGGTCGAGGCGGAGCCCCCGACGCCGACGAGCAGCTCGGCGACGCCCTCCCGCGCGGCGGCCAGGATGAGCTCGCCGGTTCCCCGCGTCGTCGCCCGGAGGGGACGGTTCCGGGCGGCGCCCACCAGCTGCAGACCCGACGCCCGAGCCAGCTCGACGACCCCCGACCGGCCGGCGGATGCGTCGACGAGCCCGAAGGCGGCGTCCACGGGATCGCCGAGCGGACCGGACACACGGGCCGCCCGCACCTCGCCCCCGAGCGCCGCCACGATCGCCTCGAGCGTGCCTTCGCCGCCGTCGGCCATCGGGACCCGCGTGACGTCGTCCCCGGGCCGTCGGCGACGCCAGCCCGCCGCGATCGCCCGAGCCGCCTCGTCCGCCGACAGCGTCCCCCGGAACTTGTCGGGCGCCACGAGGACGCGCATCCGCCGAGGGTACAATCCGCCGCGACCCGGCCCCGGCTCGTGCAGCGGCGAGGAGGAACGGCGACGTGACGTTGGACCGGACGACGATGCTCGGCATCGCCCACGCGGAGCGAGAGCGGCTGGGCCGGACGATCCAGTTCGCCCCGCCCGGGGCCTGGGAGTCCACCAGCGTGTGCGACGGGTGGCGCAACCGCGACATCGTGGCGCACCTCGCGGCCCAGGAGACGGCCGTCGCGCAGCTCCTCGCCGGCGACCCCGCAACCGAGTTCGTCGCCTTCCGAGAGGCGAACGGCGGCGAGCTGTGGGTGAGCGGCTTCAACGAATGGGCCGTCCGCGTCCGCGACGAGACCCCGGTCCGGCAGGTCATCACCGATTGGGGGAAGGCGGCCGACGCGTTCCTCGCGCTCGGGGCCCGACTGTCGGAGGACGAGTGGCGAACGCGACGCGTCGAGTGGGTCGCCGGGGAGATCGGGGTCCGCTATCTCGTCCAGTCGCGCGTGATCGAGTGGTGGCTCCACGGCGAGGACCTCCGCGAGGGCACCGGGCTCGGGGAGAACCCGCAGCACTGGCCCGTGTATCTGACGAACGATCTCGCCATCCGGATGCTCCCATACTCGCTCGGCCTCGTCGGGCTGTCGTTCCCGGGGCGGAGCGTCCAGGTCGACCTGGAGGGCGTCGGCGAGGGATCGTGGCATTGGGGGCTCGCCCCGCGCGAGACGCCGCCCGAGGACAAGAAGCCCGACGCGTTCGTGGAGGGCCGCGGCCTCGCCTTCGCGCTCGTCGCCGGACGCCGCCACGAGGCCGAGGCGTTCCTGGACGACGGAAACCTGGTCGTGGGGGGGGACGAGGACCTCGCGCTCGCCGTGCTCGCGAACCTCCGCGCCTTCGTCGAGTAGCCACCGCCGCGAGCCGTGGGGACCCCTCGGTCGTACACCCTGCGGTACCGTGCTGATCGTGCGTTCGCAGGGACCCGGCTCCGACGCCGCGCTGATGCGTGGGTTCGCGTCGCGCGAGCCGGCGGCCGCGACCGAGCTCTACGAACGCTTCGCCTCTCGCGTGTACGGACTGGGGATCGTGATGCTCGGCGGAGACGCGCAGGCGCAGGACCTCGTACAGGACACGTTCGTGAAACTCTGGCGCAGCGCCGAGCGGTTCGACCCCGCCCGCGGGAAGCTCGAGACGTGGGTCCTGCTCGTGGCCAGGAGCCTCGCGATCGACGCGCTCCGCCGTCGCGTGCTGGAGGCCCGGGTCGTCGAGCGCACCGCGCCCGGCGGCGAGGCCTCGGACGAGCCCGGCCCCGACCAGCTCGCGGAGACCGCGGACCTGTCCGAGCGTGCCCGGCGCGCGATGGCGGCGCTCACCGACGGCCAGCGAGCCGCGCTGGAGCTCGCGTACTTCGGCGGGAAGACGAGCGCCGAGGTCGCGGAGCTCGAGGGGATCCCGCTCGGGACGGCGAAGACTCGGATCCGAACCGCGCTGCTCAAGCTGCGCGAGGCGCTGAAGGAGCAGACCCGTGAAGTGTGAGGAGGTCCGCGAACAGCTGGCCGAGCACCTGCTCGGCACGCTGGACGAGGTCACCGACGCCGCGGTGGGCGTGCACCTTCGCGGATGCGGGGCCTGCCGCGCGGAGATGTCAACGCTGGCCGAAGGCGTGAGCACGTTCGCCGCCGCCGCACACGACGTCGACCCGCCGGAGGAGCTTCGTGAGCGTGTGCGCTCCGTTCTCGACGAGGAGTGGACCGAGGACGAGCGCGCCGTTCCCTCCCCTGCCCGGAGCCGCGTCGGGTTCCGGCGCGCGGCCGGGATCGCCGCACTGGTCGCCGCGATCGCCTGGGGTGCGGTCGCCACCGTGCAGGCCGAGCGGCTCGAGCACGCCGCCGACAAGTACGAGGCGCTCCTCGGCGCCCTGGGAGGCGAGGACGTCCGCGTCGGTGAGCTCCGCGCCGCGGGGTCGCAGGACCTGCAGGGCAGCGTCGTGATCTACGACTCGACCGTTGGGCAGTCCTGGGTCCTCGTCCTCTGTCGCGCGCCCGGGTGGGAGGGGACCGCGAACGTCACGATGGTGGCGGAAGGCGAGCGGACGATCGACCTGCGCCCGATGGAGTTCGGATCGGGCGGAGAGGCCTCGACCTGGCTCGTCACGGCGACCGACCTCTCCGCCTACGACCGGGTCAACCTCTGGGACGACGACGGGGTCATCGCCAGCGCCCGGGTGGAGCGAGGATGACGCCGCTCCCTACCGCGTGACGACGAGCCGCCGCACGGTTCGGGGAACCGCTCCGAATCGGTATTTGTACGCGTAGTCGCCCTTCAGCAGATCGAACACGGAGCAGCCGGCCTCGATCGCGATGCGGATGTCCTCGGCGACGAGCACCATCCCGGGCGAGACCGGCTCGAACTGCCGGTCGAAGGCCGAGTTGTACAGATAGTAGGTCCCCTCGAACCGGAATCCGATCGTCCCGGCCAGCTTGCGATGACCCTCCAGCTCGATGAACGTGAGGTTGAAGATCCCGCGCGGCAGGAACGCCTCGCCGAGCCGGCGAAAGAAGATCTCCATCCCCGGCTGCAGGAAGACGCCCTTCGGTCCCTCGCTCGTTCGATGGAGATCGACGAACCGGTCGAGGAACTCCTCCAACGTGTCGTGGGTCGCGAGGCAGATGTGCCAGGGTCCGGCCTCCGTCTCGAGCTTCCGCGCCTTGCGCTTGATCTCGTGTCGGAGCTTGGAGGGAAGCCGCCCCAGGTACTCCTCGTACGAGCCCGGTAGCTCGAGGGACGGCGCGACACCGTTCGGCTCGTCGGCCACCTCGACCCCGAAACCCTGGGCCTCAGCCGCCCCGGCCAACAGCGAGAGCCACGCGCGGTCGTCGGGGAGGCCTCGGAGGTCCGCGTCGACCCAGCCGTCGAGGCGTCCGAGCGCGGCGAAGAGCTCCTTGGCGACGGCCGGCTGCGCCTCCGGGAGCGCGACGGGGCCCAGGTAGTCGGTGACCTCGGTCCCGCCGAGGAACCGCAACGTCGTGCCGGTGCGCTCGAACGCGGCGGCCCCGACCTGCGTCCCGTCGTCCTCCGCGAAGGCGAACAGCAGGTCGTCGGGCTCGGCGCCGAACTCCTCCCAGTACAGCTTCAGGTACAGGGGGGTGTGGAAGAACGTGCCGGCGGGGTCGGCGGTGACGAGCGTCGACCAGTCACGCCGGACGAAGTCGCGCGGATCCTCGGAGAAGACGATGTCCACGGTGGGTCCGAACCGGCCTGCGCCGGAGGCGTGCTCCCTCCCGGCGGACCCTACCAAGACCCTCCGCCCCCGCCGCCTCCGCCGCCCCCCGAGAACCCGCCCCCGCCGAAGCCGCTCCCGCCCGAGCCGGAGGGCGTCGACGCGATCACCCCGCTCGTCGTCAC
This sequence comes from Actinomycetota bacterium, assembly GCA_050692535.1. GTDB lineage: Bacteria > Actinomycetota > UBA4738 > UBA4738 > HRBIN12 > CALGFI01. The sequence continues at coordinate 8,918 of JBOGVL010000069.1, forward strand.
CGCGAACGAGTCCAGGCTGTCGGCGAACTCCGCGTAGAGGAACGGGCGCGTGCTCACGTACCAGCTCATGTCGTCCGAGGGCGTCTGGCCGAGCGCCTCGAACGTCTTGGCCCACTTGTCCGTGACGCCGAACACGACCGCGTACGGCAGGTAACGCGTGAAGACGTTCTCCTGCTCGGCCCACCGGGCCGTGTGCTCCTCCGCCGTCTCGATCACCCGGCGGAATCCGTTCACCCGCCGGGTCATCGCGGTGCCCTTCGCCGTCCGGCCCGGCATCCACCTGGCGCCCAGCAGCAGCAGCAGCCCGCCGATCACGAACGGGACCCCGAGCAGACCGAAGTGCGTGAACCACGCCAGCGCGACCGTCACGCCGATCCCCGCGACGAGCGCGAACGCGCCGATCCCCGCCCACGTCTGCCGGACCTTGTCGGGCCGGCGAAGGAACCATTTCTTGGCGACCACGTCCTGGTAGAGCGCGTCCTTCACCTTCGTGAGCCGCTCGGCGAACTTCTTCTTCAGGTCCGAGAGCTCGACCTCGTCACCGTCCTCGAACAGCCCCGTCAGCAACGAGCGCTCGTACGGGAGGAGCTCTCCCGTCTCCACCGTCCGACGGGTCAACTTCCAGTCCGGCTTGCCCAGGAACCATTTCTTCGGGATCTCCTCGATCACCAGATACTTCCGAACGGCGAGGTCGACGATCGTGGCCGTCACGTCGAGCGTGTTCGCCTCCTCGTCGACGAGCGTTCCCACCTCGCCGGGCCGCAGGTTCTCCGGCGGCGCGAACTCGACCGGCCCCTCCCCCTTCTCGAGGAGCGGCACCGTCTGCGTCTCGGACTCGATCGGCCCGCCCATCACCTGGTCCACCTGCGAGCCGGCGAACCGCACGTCGCGACCTCGCTTCCACATGAGCCACGAGAAGCCGCCGACCGCCGCGACGGCAAGCCCCGCGGCGCCGCTGACCGTGCCCGGCGTCCGGCTGAATGCCCGGTCGATGCTCCAGCGCTCGTCGAGGATCGGCGCCGTGGTCGCGACCGTGCCCGGCGGCAGCGCGACGACGACCGACATCGCCGTGTACGAGCCGAGACCGTCCTGGACGAAGACGGCGTCCCCGTCCTTGACCTGGGCGCGCGAGCACCCGAACGTCGAGCCGAACGGACCCTGGAAGCAGGCGACGCGGGTGACCGGGGCGGGGCCCTCGACGCGGACGCGCATCTGGCCGATCGGCTGCTGCCAGTCGGTCCCGATCGCGTTCCAGTAGAGCTCGTCGTGGGTGTCGAACCCATTCATCGCCCCCGTCACCCGGTACACGATCGTGTAGGTATGCTCGCCGGTGATCTCGCGGTCCTCGTCGCCGATTCGGATCACGAAGTTCCCGTTCTCGCTGCTCGTCTGGACCCCGTCCGGGGTGTCGGGGGAGGTCGTCACCGAGACGAGGTCGATCGGGTAGACGCGGTCGTAGCGGTCGTCGAACCGGAGCCGGTCGGGGATGTATCGGTAGATCCCGTGCCGCGGCACCGAGCCGAAGTCCTGCACGATCGTCTCGGTGACCTCGAGCGTCCCGCTCGGCTCGATCACGATCCGGACGTCGAACCGTGGCGTCGACTCGGACTCGAACCCCTGTGCGGCAGCTCGG
>JBOGVL010000070.1:0-10518 GCA_050692535.1 Actinomycetota bacterium
GGCCGAGGCGGTGTGCCGCGCGCTCGAGTCGCGACGCCGGCCGGCGGTAGCGTCGAACACGTTCGACGACGTCGCGGAGGCGCACCTGGGCGTCTTCCGTCGGGCGCGTGCCCGGCGGGTGCCGTGGACTTCTTGACGCGGAGCGTGCTCCCCGGTTCAGCGCGCCAAGCGTGGGGCCGATACGGCAGTGGATGATCGGCATGGCGACCACATCGCCCATGACGCACCGGCTCGGCGCCGTCCTCGTCGTCGCGTTCGTCGCACTGCTTGGCTGCCCCCGCGACGCCGGAATCGAAGGCCCCGGCGATGTCCGATACGTGGCGCCTCTCGCGGCCGGCGCCGCCGACGGATCCAGTTGGGAGAACGCCGCGCCGCTGGAGGACCTGCCGGTGTTGGTGGCGGCGCTCGAGCAGGGTGGCGAGATCCTCGTGCGCGCCGACGCGGGTCCCTACAGCGTCGGTAAGCCCATCATCCTGGGCGATCGCGGAACCGACGCCCCCGTGACGATCCGCGGCGTCGATCCATCCGGGCGGGGCGCGACCCCGCTGCTGGTCGGCGGACGAACCGCGCCGTATTCGCCTGTGTCGGCGGCCACGGGTCAGCCCGGCTTTGCGCTCGACACTGGCGCGGACCACCTCACGTTCGACGGTCTGCGCTTCAAGAACTTCGGAAACGGGTGCTTCCTCCTGCGAGGCACGGTACGGGATCTCACGATCTCGAACGTCCGAGCGAGGAACGTCCGGCGGTTCATCGAGAACGAGGACCTAGACGAGGCGACCGTCGTCGGGCTCATCATCCGTCGGACCACGGTGACGGGCTTCTCCAAGGACGCGGTCCGGCTGCGGAACGACACGCACGACGTGCTGATCGAGGACGTCGTGGTCGACTCGCAGGGTCAGGACGGCGATCTGTTCGCGATGGGCTTCCACCTGATCGAGACCGTCCACGACGTCGTGTTCCGTCGGGTCGTGGCCATGAACGCGCGTGACACGGTCACCGAGTACCACAACGGGGACGGCTTCGTGGCCGAGTCGGAGACCTACGCGATTCGGTTCGAGGACACGACGGCGATCGGGAACATGGACGCCGGGTACGACATCAAGGCGAGCGACGTCGTCCTGTTGCGCGCCACGGCGGCGGGCAACAAGCGGAACTTCCGCTTCTGGGGATCAAACGTTCGGATGACCTCGAGCCGCGGCGCCGACCCGACGCGCCGAGGGGGCGTAGGTTCGCAGGCACAGGTGTGGGCGGGCCCGGCGGCCAGTTTCTTCATCGAGGATTCGCGGTTCGTCGGCGGGGACGCCGAAACCGTCGTCTTCGACCTCGAGGCGGGCGCGATCGGCGTTGCGGAGGGGACGATCGTCAAGCGCGCGCCGGGGAGCGACCTCAGCAACGTGTCCGAGGCGGCCGAGATGATCCTGAACGGCCGGCGGCTGACCGGCTGACGCTCGTCCGAACGGCCCGACCGAGAGACGATTCGCAAGGGTATGCATCCTGTTACGCTCGGACGGACAGGACGCGCTCGTCGAGACGGAGACCCTCCCCGCCGCCGGAGCCATGTCAGACCGGTCGCCAACGGCTCGGACCGCCGATCGTGTGCCCATGCTCCCCGCAGACCCCGGACCGCGACTGCGCGTCCTCCACGTCGTGGGCCGCATGCCGCCCCACGGGGCGCAGCGGCAGCTCGTGGGGATGCTGCGCGCCGCCCACCTCCGCCACTGGGACGCGACGCTGTGTGTGCTTCGCGGGCGGTACGACCTGACCAGGGAGATCGCGGCCGCCGGGGTCCCCGTGATCGAACACGAGGACACCGGACGATTCGATCCACGGCGCGCCCTGCGACTCCGCCGATTGATCCAGAGCGGCGATTTCGACGTGATCCATTCCTCGCTGTGGGGTTGCAACGCGTTCACGCGACTCGCGGCGCTCTCGCCACGTCGCCCGGCGATCGTCGTCTCGGAGCTCAGCGTGGAGAACTGGCGCCCGCGTCACCGACGACTGCTCGATCGGACGCTCCGGCCGCTCACCGACCAGTACGTCGGCAACTCCGAGGCCGTTCGAGCATTCATCTGCACGACGCACGGCGTCGATCGCGATCGCGTGACGGTGATTCGGAACGGACTCGACCGCGAGGTCTTCAAGCCGGGAGCCCCGAGGCCGCCGCGAGCCGGTCCCGCCGTGATCGGCTGCATGGGCCGACTCGTCCGCGACAAGGGCTTCCAGATCGCTATCCGATCCCTGCGGTCCATCTTGGCGCACCGCGACGTCCGGTTGTTGGTCGCCGGAGAAGGCGAGTACCGACGTGAGCTCGAGTCCGCCGCGAAGGGGCTGCCGGTCGAGCTGCTCGGCCTCCTGACCACCCCGGAGGAGGTCGCGGGGTTCCTGCGAGGCCTCGACCTCTTCATCATGCCGTCCCGGTACGAGGGCCTTCCCAACGCAGTCCTCGAGGCCCTTGGGTGCGGGCTCACCGTCGTCGCGACGGCGGTCCCGGGGATGGCCGAGGCGAGCTTCGGATACGCGATCCTCGTGCCTCCGGACGACCCGGAGGCGCTCGCATCGGCGGTGGTGCGGGCGCTCGACCGGCCGATCCGGCCGCCCGCCGACCTGGGGATCCCATCCTTCGACGAGGTCGCCGCCCTCCATCTGCGCACCTTTCGAGCCGGCTACGCGCGGCGCAACCATGGCATCAAGGACTCCGCCACGGTGGAGCAGTGACCATTGCACGACTCAGTTTCCGCTTCGTTCGCTCTGGGCGCTGCGCCGCCAGAAGGTCAGTCGCTTCTTGAGTCGCACCGCCCGGGCCCGGCGGAGGGCCCGGCGCATGGCCTCCGCGATCGCGGGATCCTTGCCGGAGGTTTCGACCGTCCGCAGATCGTCCTCCCAGTTGGGGATCATGTTCGACGGCCAGATCAACACCCGTGCGACGACCCCGGGGTCGAGCCGGTTCGGGAACGCGGTGCAGCGATCGAGCGTCCCGGCCAACCACAGGTAGATCATCGCGCGGACGCACTTCTCGCACCGGCCGCAGTTGTACGTGCCCTCGTGGGTGGGCCGGTGGCAGGTCCGCACCCATCGCAGGAACACCTCGTCGCCGGCGATGGCCTGCACCTTCTCGAGACGCGTGGCCTCGTACCCGTCGTAGGCGAGCTCGACCTCCTCAGTGCTCCAGAACGGATCGAGCAGCGGGTGAGTGCCGTACGGCGGCGCCGCGTCCGCGTACGAGTGGGAGGCGGGCACGTAGATCTTCCGGAACTGCGGCGCGAGCGCGAGCGCCGAGCTGCCGATGATGCCGCCGGCCGCGTACCGCCACTCGACATAGCGCGTGGCCCACTTCCGGTAGCCGGTCTCGATCACGACCAGTCGCTTGCCGAGCTCGGTCGCGGCCCGTTCCGCTCCCTGGATGACCTCGTCGCTGCGCACCTTGCGTTCGGGTGCGATGTCGAACCCGTGGAGGAAGATCAGCGCATCGACGTCGTCGAGACGCTTGAGGGCCGTGTAGAAGGAGTCGACGCCGCCGGAGAAGAAGGCGCCCACGGCCCCGCTCGGCGCCCGCGCCTCGCGTGGCTCGGCCTGAACCGGGGTCTCGGTGAGCCCGATCTTCCACGCCTGGAAGGTCCCCTGGATCCGGTGGATCGACGAGAGCAGCTTCGGCGATATCCCGCCCTGCACGACGATCGGCTGCTTCACCGCCATCGCGGGCAGCAGCGCGGCCGCGAGGAACGGGTCGGCGTCATCGGAGACCGGGCCGGGGACGGCGCGGTAGCTGAGCGTCACGGGCTTGCCGTCCACGACCACCCGAGCGGACACCGTGTCTCCCTCGCGCTGGGGCATCTCGACGATCACGGGGGCCACTCCGTCGACCTCCTCGCCCGGGATCGGCCGATGGCGCGGAAGGACGGCATCGGGGGTGAGGATAGCGAGCGGGCGGAGGCCCGAGATACGTATCCGGGGAGCAGCACCGTCTGAGAGCGCTCCCTTGACATTCGTAATTCTCTGCCCGTAGGGTGAGAGCGCTTCCAACAGGCCGGGTGGCAGGGGGACCCTTGGCCCACACCCTCGACGACCTCGCGGCGTTGAGCGGGGTGTCGCGCGCGACCGTGTCCCGGGTGATCAACGGCGGACCGGTGTCCCAGGCGACGAGGGACCGGGTGCTCGCGGTGCTGGCGAGCACGAACTACCGGCCCAACGCCGCGGCCAGGATGCTCGCGTCGGGCCGCTCGGGCGTCGTCGGCGTCGTCATGCACGTCCAACCCAGGGACCTCTTCGACGACCCCTACTTCTCGCAGCTGCTGCAGGGGATGAGCGACGCGCTCTCGGAGCAGGCCGCCGGCATGATGCTGTGGCTCGGGAGCCGCTCCAAGGAGGAGACGCTCGACCACATCCTGTCGATGGGTCTCCTGGACGGCGTGATCGTCACGGCCACCTACCTCCAGGACCCCCTCGTCGACGGACTCCTCGCCTCGAGGTTCCCTGCGGTGCTGGTCGGGCACCGCCGCGAAGACCAGACGGCGAGCTACGTGGACGTGGACAACGTGCAGGCCGCCGACACCGTCACGACCCACCTCGTGAAGGTCGGCCGCCGGCGCATCGGCCACGTCACCGGCATCCGCGGGACGGTGTCCGGCGAGGACCGGATCACGGGCTATGTGCGCGCCTTGGACCGGGCGCGCCTGGAGACGGCCGGCCTGATCGTCGAGGGCGACTTCACCAAGGCCTCCGGGACGGCCGCGGCGATCGAGCTGCTCGACCGGGGCGTGGACGCGATCTTCTGCGGCAACGACGCCAGCGCCGAGGGCGCCCTCGACGCCATCCGCGGGCGCGGGCTCCGGGTCCCGGACGACGTCGCGGTGGCGGGGTTCGACGATCTCGAGTTCGCCACGCACCTCGATCCGCCGCTCACGACGATCCGACAGCGGGTCGACGAGCAGGGGATCGAGGCTGCGTACGCGCTCTTCGAGCTGTTGCGGGATCCGAGGGCCGGACCGCGCCGCGTGATCCTCCCGACGGAGCTGGTGATCCGGCAGTCGACCGTGGGAAGTGTGCCGCCCGGTGATCCCCGGAGCGGACGCAGGACGAGCGCGTGATCCCGATGGTCTCGCGCTATCACCGCCCCTCCTCCTGTGCCCCCAGAGGAGGGGCGGTGACCCCCTCGACGCGGCACAGTGGACCCGTGCGGGCGATGGTCGTGGCGCTCGCGGCCGAATCTCAGTCGATGAAGCCGGCCGCGGCCCTGGCGATGAGGACACCCGTCACGTAGGCGACCGCGCTCAGCGCGATGGCGCCGGCCAGGATCCAGGCTCCCAGCCGCAGCAGCGCGAGGAGAAGCGGCGGCTCGGCCTCAGCGGTCGACACCCGGAGCGGGTGGAGCTCGTCGGCCTCCGCGCTGCCGAGCGCGGTAACCAGTTCGCCGAGCCGTCCGCGCCAGGCCGCGAGCCCGGCGAGGAGCCTCCTCGCCGGGGACTCGACGCGTGGAACGATCGGCCCTCCGAGCGTGAAGCCCGCGAACGGCAACATCGGTTCGTCGCGCGCGTGGGCGCCCAAGCGCGTGCGCGCACGAACCACGCTCGAACCGCCCTTCAGACCGAGGACGCCGAGCGAATCCCACATGCTGCTCGCCTACCCCCGCCCGCGGGGAGGTAAACCGCGGGAGGCTATTCGACCTCGACGGCTTCGCCGAGCCGCACGGCGCCCGGCTCGAGCACGTCGGCGTAGACGCCGAAGTGGACGTTGCCCTTGCCCGAGACCGGCCGATACCGCCGGATCACATGGAGCGTCGGGAAGTCCTTGCGGCCGGTCCCGGGGTCGAGCGTGGTCACCACGCAGCGCGGCACGGGGTCGCCGACCTCGAGGAGCGCCTCGCCGACGCGTACCCGGCGCCCGCGCCACGTGTCCTCCTCGTGCGGGGCCGAAACGCCATCGACCTCGATCGTCATCCGGAACCTGGCCGGCGACAGCTCGCCGGCGTGGCCGCCCTGCCGGGCGAGCTCCGCGACGGACTCGAGCGAAACGATCGTGACCGGGCGGACGTCCACGGCGTCGCTCGGCCGGTCGGGGCGCGCGAGCCGGATCTCGTGCCCCGCGTAGTGCGAGAGCGCCTCGGTGAAGTCGCCCTCCACGATCCGTGCCGGCACGGGACGGCCGAAGAAGTCCACGACCAGCGCGTGCCCGTCGGGCATGGCGCTGCCCGAGGCGACGATGCCGTTCGGGAGCCGGAGCTCGAGCCACTCGCGTTCGGGGTCGTACGAGGAGCGGATCGGCAGGATGGGCGCCTTCGTGGCGCCCGAGAAGCGCCTGCCGCGCTCGTCGACGAAGAAGAAGACGCGGTCGCCGACGGCGCCCCGGGTCTCGAGCCGGATCTCGTCCGGATGGTGCAGCGAGGTCGACTTCACCGGCGTGACGTTGAATCGCGCGACCCTCGGCACGGGGAAACGCTACCAGCGGTCAGGCCGACCGCAGGATCTCGAGGTACAGGGACTCGGTCTCCGCCGAAGGACCGGCGCCGAGCTCCTCCGCGATCGTCCGGCGACATCGCTCGAAGGCGCGGAGCGCTTCGGCGTGGTTGCCCGCGGCGGCGTGCGCCCGCATGAGGAGCCGGTGCGCGGTCTCGCGGAACGGCTCCAGGGCGACGACCAGCTCGGCATCGCGGACGGCCGCCTGATGTTCGCCTCGTCGGAGTTGCACCTGCGCGCGGCACTCGAGCGAGCGCACCCGGATCGTTCCCAGCTCGGCGCGCCGCCGGGACGCCCACCGCCCGTCCTCGCCCGGAAGGAATCCGCGGCGCGCGATCGCGTTCGCGGCGAGCGCCCATCCCATGGCGTCGGACAGATCGCCCTCGCGGATCGCGGTCTCGGCCCGATGGATGGCGTCGACCGCCGCCTCGACGTCGACCCAGGCATCGGTCGGGAGGTGGAGCTGATAACACCCGAAGGCGTGCGCGACCGCCTCGTGCCGGTCGATCCCGACCTCGTGGAGCGCCGCCCGCAGCTTGCTCACGATCGCTCGGAGCGCGACCTCCCAGGCGGCGGGAGGCGCGCCGCCCCAGAGTTCCTCGGCCAGCTCGTCGGTGGTGATCGCCCGGCCGTGCTCGGCCGCGAGCATGGCGATCGCGACGCGGCCCTGACGGCCCGGGAGGCGCGACTCGGGCAGCAGGACCTCCCCCCGTTCGAGCCGGATCGAGCCCGCGAGGTAGACGCGCAGCGTGGGCTCGCCCATCACCCTCCAACGATCGGCCAACGGGTGGCGCCTAGTATCCGCCACGGAAGCGCCGAGGGAGGTGGCACGATGCTGAAGCAGGCCAAGTGCGAGTGCGGGTGGAGCGCGACGGGCACCGAGGATGAGCTCATCCCGCTCGTCCAGCAGCACGGTCGCGAGGTCCACGGGATGGAGGTCACTCGTGATCAGGTCCTCGCACAGCTCGAGCCGGCCGGGTAGCCGGGCGGCGAGCGTTCGGACTCGTCGCCGCCCGTTCACTCGGCGGCCACGGTCGCGCCGCGCCGGGCTGTCACGCTCGGCGCATGGACGACGTCGCGACCCTCGAACCGGAGTCCAGGAGGGCGGACCACCGCGCCGCGGTCATCGCCTACGCCGAGGCTCGGGACGCCCTCGCGGAGGCCGGCGCGGCGTTCGTGCGCGCGGCCGATCGAGCCCGCGAGGCTCGCGAGGCGCTCTGGGAGAAGGCGTGGGGCCTGCTCGCCCGCGGCGGTGACCCCGGCCCGATGCCCGAGCTGTTGGCCCACACGGACGAGGGCAAGGTGCTGATCCGGGAGGCGAAGGCGCGACTGCGCGCGCTGCTGTAGGCGGGCCGGGCGTGCGCGGACGAGTGATAGCGTTCGAACCGTGGCGCTCGCCGTGGATCCGCAGCTGCTCGAGCTGTCCTTCCTGCTCGGCGTCTGGCGCGGGGAGGGCGAGGGCGCCTGGCCCGGGGCGGAGCCGTTCACCTACGGCGAGGAGCTGACCTTCGAGCACGTGGGGGACGCGTTCCTCCTCTACGCGCAGCGGAGCTGGTCGCTGGACGACGAGTCCCCGATCCATTTCGAGCGTGGTTTCCTGCGTCCCGCCGGCCCCGGTCGTGTCGAGCTCGTCCTTGCCCACCCGATCGGGGTCACGGAAGTTGCCGAGGGCACCGTGCACGACGGCGTGATCGATACGGTCTCGACCGCCGTCGGGCTCACGGGGTCCGCGTCCCCCGTGACCGAGCTCACGCGCCGGATCGAGGTCGTCGGCGACGAGCTGCGGTACGAGCTCCACATGGCGACGCGCGACGTTGCCCTGATCTCACACGTTCGTTCACACCTGTCGAGGGCGTGAGCGACGGAGCGACGCCAGCCGCCGCGAGCCGTCCTCCTCAGCTCGCGGCCGGACCTGCCTCGGGCGAACCGGCGGGTAGCCACACCCGGAAGGAGGCGCCGCCACCATCCCGTGCCTCGACCCAGGCTCGCCCGCCGTGGAGCTCGGCGAAGCGCTCGACGAGCGTGAGGCCGATTCCGACGCCGGGGGAGTGTTCGGCGCCGGCGGCCTGCCGGAACGGCTCGAAGACGGCGCTGCGCTGGTCGGCGGGAACGCCGGGCCCGTCGTCCTCGACGAGCAGCAGCACCCCGTCGCCCTCGGCGCGAACCGAGACCCAGATGCGCGACGAGGGCGGCGTGTGGCGGACGGCGTTCGCGAGCAGGTTCTCGACGATCCGCTCGACCTTCGCGGCGTCGACCTCGGCGACGAGGGTCTCGGTCGCCACCGTGAGCTCGTGGTGCCTCACGACGTCGGATTCGCCGACCACCCGGGCGACGAGGGCGCCGAGGTCCGTCTCCCGGAGCGACGGCTCGACGACGCCCCTGGTCAACCGGTCGAGGTCGAGCAGGTCGGTCACCATCCGGTCGAGCCGCCGAGCGTTGGTCGCGATCCGCGAGGCGAGGTCTTTCGCGTCTGCCTCGTCGAGCGTGTGACGCTCGAGCGTCACGGCGAGCCCGAGGATCGCCGCGAGCGGCGTGCGCAGATCGTGGGAGACCGCGGCGAGGAACGTGTTCTTCGTCTCGTCGAGCGCGCGGAGCTCCGCGGATTCCTCGCGCACCTGCGCCTCGGCGATCCTTCGCGTCGTGATGTCGACCGTGACGCCGCGACGCAGCAGCGGCGTGCCATCGGCGTCGAAGACGGTATGGCCGACTTCGCGAAGCCAGACGACCTCGCCGTCGCGACGCAGGAATCGGTACTCGAGGTCGTGGGCCGGCGACGCGTCGCGTCGCCCCCGGAGCCGTTCGAGCATGGTGTCGCGGTCGTCGGGGTGGATGCGCTCGGCCCACAGGTCCGGCTCGTCGAGGAACGCGCTCGGCGCGTACCCGAGGAGCTCGGCCGACCGATCGCTCACGAACGTGAAGCGGCCGGAGGCGTCGGCCTCCCAGACGACCGCGTCGACGTCGTTCACGAGGTCGCGAAGACGGCGCAGCTCCTCGCTCGGCTCTGAGGTGGTCACCGTAGGCCGAGTGTCCCACGCCGCTCGCGCCCGAGCGGGAACGGCTAGCGAACGGCCGCCCCGCCGTCGGCGCGCGGATCGCTCCCGACCTCGAGGTCGCCGTCCTCCTGGGCCAGCAGCAGATGGGCGTGGCCGACGGCACCGTCGAGCTCACCGACGGTCTCGATCCGGTACCCGGCCGCCTCCAACGAGCGACGAGCCGGGGCCGGGACCGAGGACTCGGCGACGAGCGCGCGTTCCGCGCTGCCCAAGGCCATGCCGCCGACGAGCCAGCGGGGAGCGGCGACGGCCTCCGCCGCTCCCATGCCGAGCTCGAGGGCTCGGATCAGCGACATCGCGTCGATCTGCGGCTGGCCGCCCCCGCCCATCGTCCCGGCGAGGGCGACGAGTCGCCCCCCGCGCTGGACGACGACCGGGAGCAGCGTGTGCGCGGGGCGTTTGCCTCCCGCCAGCACGTTCGGATGGCCAGGATCCAGCACGAAGGCGCTGCCGCGGTTGTGGAGCACGACCCCGGTGCTCGGCTCGAGGATCCCCGATCCGAACGAGTCGAAGAGACTCTGGATCAGGACGATCCCCAAGCCCGAGGCGTCCGCCGCAACGAGCGCGATCGTGTCGCCGCGGCGGCGAGCCGTCGGCGCGCTCGAGCGCTCACACACCCGGTCGACGATGTCGGCCAGGTGGTTCTCGCCGAGCAGCGTGCCCACCGGCACTGCCGACCGGCGCGGGTCGGCGTTGTGGCGGTCGCGATCGGCCCCGGCCACCCGGAAGATTTCGGCGAGGGTGCCGGCGTCGGGCCCGAGGGGATCCGGGTCGATCGCGAGCCGCTCGATCGTGGCGAGCGACTCCAGGAGCGCGAACCCCTGGGAGTTCGGCGGCGCGACGCCGACGTCGAGGTCCCGGTACCGAAGGATGAGCGGCGAGTCGCGCTCGGGCTCGTGGGACGCGAGGTCGTCGGGCGTCATGGCGGCGCCCAGCCCGGCGAGATGTGCCGCGATCGCCGCGCCGAGCCTGCCGCCGTAGAGCGCGGAGGGTCCCTCGTGGGCGATCGTCTCGAG
>JBOGVL010000071.1:0-10379 GCA_050692535.1 Actinomycetota bacterium
GCCTCGGTCTTCGCCGCGAGGGGGACGCCCCGCGACCCCAGCGCCTCCTCGGCGAGGGGCACCGCGCGGTCGGGCCGGCCGATCGCCCGCAGGCAGTCGGCGATGATGTGGTTCTGGTCGGCGCGGCCGGACATCCGACGGTAAGCCTGCATCTCGGTCAGCGCCTCGCGGAACCGCTCGAGCCGGTACAGGGCGAGCCCCAGCACCTCGCGAACGGAAGCCGAGCGTGGCGCCAGGTCCTTCGCCTTCTGCGCCTCGGCGGCGGCTCCGCGGGCGTCGTCGCGTTCGAGGAGCTCCACCGCGCGCTCGAGCCGCCCGATCGCTCCCTCCGCCTTGCCCGAGCGCGACGTCTGCCGGAGCTCGGACACGACGTCGGCGGGCAGCCCGGAACGGCGGCGCGCCTTGGACGCGCCGCGCGGGCCGGGTCGCGGTTGGAGGGCCTTGGGCATCGCAGGGCAGCGTACTCGCCGCGCCCGCGAGCTCGACGCCGGCGGGGCGTCTCCCGGACGCAGAAGAGCCACCCGGGGGGTGGCTCTTCCGTCTTCGAATGGTGTCCCGGCGGCGACCTACTCTCCCACCCAGTTGCCCGGGCAGTACCATCGGCGCTGGAGGGCTTAACTTCCGGGTTCGGGATGGGACCGGGTGTATCCCCTCCGCTATGGCCACCGAAACGACGTCTCCCGATCGCTCGGGGAATCAGTGGGGGCGCGGGCCCCGAGCAGAGCTCGGGAACTGCGATAACGAGCGCGAGCGAAGCCAAGTCCTCGGCCTATTAGTACCGGTCGGCTCAACACGTTGCCGTGCGTACACCTCCGGCCTATCAACCTCGTAGTCTGCGAGGGGCCTTACCAGGTCAACCCTGTGGGAGACCTCATCTAGGGGCGAGTTTCGCACTTAGATGCTTTCAGCGCTTATCTCTTCCGAACGTGGCTAACCAGCCGTGCCGCTGGCGCGACAACTGGCACACCAGAGGTCCGTCCGCCCCGGTCCTCTCGTACTAGGGGCAGCTCCCCGCAAGTCTCCTACGCCCACGACGGATAGGGACCGAACTGTCTCACGACGTTCTAAACCCAGCTCGCGTGCCTCTTTAACGGGCGAACAGCCCGACCCTTGGGACCTGCTCCAGCCCCAGGATGCGACGAGCCGACATCGAGGTGCCAAACCGCTCCGTCGATATGGACTCTTGGGAGCGATCAGCCTGTTATCCCCGGGGTACCTTTTAGCCGTTGAGCGACGACCCTTCCACATGGAGTCGTCGGATCACTAGGCCCTGCTTTCGCACCTGCTCGACCCGTCGGTCTCGCAGTCAAGCTCCCTTGTGCCCTTGCACTCGACGCCTGATTGCCAACCAGGCTGAGGGAACCTTTGGGCGCCTCCGTTACCATTTAGGAGGCAACCGCCCCAGTTAAACTGCCCACCAGGCGCTGTCCCCGACCCGGATCACGGGCCGAGGTTAGAGTCCCAACAGATGAAGGGCGGTATTTCAAGGTTGGCTCCACCCGAGCCGGAGCCCAGGCTTCAAAGCCTCCCGCCTATCCTACGCAACATCTGCCAGAACCCAACACCAAGCTGCAGTAAAGGTCCCGGGGTCTTTCCGTCCTGTCGCGGGTAACGAGCATCTTTACTCGTAGTGCAATTTCGCCGAGTCCCTGGTTGAGACAGCGCCCAAGTCGTTACGCCATTCGTGCAGGTCGGAACTTACCCGACAAGGAATTTCGCTACCTTAGGACGGTTATAGTTACCGCCGCCGTTTACCGGCGCTTAGGTTTGGAGCTTCGCCCCCCGAAGGGAACTAACCCCTCCCCGTAACGTTCCGGCACCGGGCAGGCGTCAGTCCGTATACGTCGTCTTACGACTTAGCACGGACCTGTGTTTTTAGTAAACAGTCGCTTGGGCCTGGTTTGTGCCACCACATCGAGCTCGGGCCGCGAGGGCCGTCACCCTACCGTGGTCCTCCTTCTCCCGAAGTTACGGAGGCAATTTGCCGAGTTCCTTAACCAGGGTTCACTCGATCGCCTGAGTATTCTCTACTTGCCCACCTGAGTCGGTTTGGGGTACGGGCACCTCAACCACTCGCTAGAGGCTTTTCTCGGCAGCATGGGATCAGTCGCTTCGCCTAAAGCGGCTCGGCATCGTGCCTCAGGGTTGACGGCTCCCCGGATTTGCCTGGGGAACCCCCCTACGCACTTGCCCCACGACGACCATCGCGTGGGTCGACCTACCCTTCTGCGTCCCCCCTTCGCTTCCCTAGTACCGAGTGGGTCGGTAGCCCCCGAAGGGGTTCCCTTAGCGACTCGGATTCGGGATGGGCGCGGATGAGGTGGTACTGGAATATCAACCAGTCGTCCATCGGCTACGCCTCTCGGCCTCGCCTTAGGTCCCGACTAACCCTGGGCGGATGAACCTTCCCCAGGAACCCTTGGGCATTCGGCGGACGGGCTCCTCCCCCGTCTTTCGCTACTCATGCCGGCATTCTCACTTCTGACGCGTCCACCGCTGGGTTCCCCCGCCGCTTCACTCGCGTCAGAACGCTCCCCTACCGATCCCTCGGCCTGGACCTTGGAGGCTTCCCCCCAAGGCCGAGCCATCTGAGAGATCCCGCAGCTTCGGTGTCGTGCTTGAGCCCCGTTACATCATCGGCGCAGGACCACTTGACCAGTGAGCTATTACGCACTCTTTCAAGGATGGCTGCTTCTAAGCCAACCTCCTGGTTGTCTGGGCAATCCCACATCCTTTCCCACTTAGCACGAACTTCGGGACCTTAGCTGGCGGTCTGGGTTGTTTCCCTCTCGGCTACGGAGCTTAGCCCCCGCAGCCTCACTCCCGGACTCTGGAGCATCGGCATTCGGAGTTTGACTGAGGTCGGTAAGCTTGTGGGCCCCCTAGCCCAATCAGTGCTCTACCCCCGATGCTGAACGTCCGAGGCTGCCCCTAAAGGCATTTCGGGGAGAACCAGCTATCACCGAGTTTGATTGGCCTTTCACCCCTACCCACAGGTCATCCCCCAGGTTTTCAACCCTGGTGGGTTCGGTCCTCCACGAGGTCTTACCCTCGCTTCAACCTGCCCATGGGTAGATCACTCGGCTTCGGGTCTAGGGCGTGCGACTGTGCGCCCCATGCAGACTCGCTTTCGCTTCGGCTTCGTCAGAAGACTTAACCTTGCCGCACACCGCTAACTCGCCGGCTCATTCTTCAAAAGGCACGCCGTCACTCGAACTGGTCACCCAGCTCGAGCTCCGACAGCTTGTAGGCTCACGGTTTCAGGTGCTATTTCACTCCCCTCCCGGGGTGCTTTTCACCTTTCCCTCACGGTACTAGTTCACTATCGGTCGCCAGGGAGTGCTTAGCCTTAGGGGGTGGTCCCCCCAGATTCGCGCGGGATTTCTCGGGTCCCGCGCTACTCGGGAACACTGCTAGAAGGTCGGTCGCGTTTCGACTACAGGGCTGTTACCTTCTGTGGCGGCCCGTTCCATGGCCTTCGTCTACGTGCCGACTTTGTAACTCCTCGATCTCGCCGGCGCGAGATCACGCAGGTCCCACGACCCCGATCCGGCAACGCCACCGGGCTGTCACACCGGATCGGTTTAGGCTGATCCCCGTTCGCTCGCCGCTACTAGGGGAGTCGCGGTTGCTTTCTCTTCCTCGCCCTACTGAGATGTTTCACTTCGGGCGGTTCCCTCCACAGGCCCTATGGATTCAGACCTGGGTGACCGGGCATGACCCCGGCCGGGTTTCCCCATTCGGACATCCTCGGATCTCGGCCTTCTCGGCGGCTCCCCGAGGCTTTTCGCAGCCAGACGCGTCCTTCATCGGCTCCTGGCGCCAAGGCATCCACCGTAAGCCCTTAGTAACTTGACTGTAGATGCTCGCGCTCGCTATCGAGTTCTCAAGGTGCTCGGGAGCTCGCACCCCCAGAGCTGAACAGTGTGCCCGGCCGGCTCGCGCGCCTCGCCGCCGTTCGCCCCTCAACGGGACTACTAGCGCGGGCGGTCCGAGCTCGCCGACCGAGTAGCCAGTGCACCGACCTGGAGTCTTCCGGCCGTCCATGAACGGGACGGATCCGGAGTGCCAAGTGGCTCCTTAGAAAGGAGGTGATCCAGCCGCACCTTCCGGTACGGCTACCTTGTTACGACTTCACCCCAATCGCGAGCCCCACCTTCGACGGCTCCCTCCACAAGGGTTGGGCCACCGGCTTCGGGTGTTGCCCACTTTCGTGGTGTGACGGGCGGTGTGTACAAGGCCCGGGAACGTATTCACCGCAGCATTGCTGATCTGCGATTACTAGCGACTCCGACTTCACGGGGTCGGGTTGCAGACCCCGATCCGAACTGAGCGCGACTTTTTGGGATTCGCTCCCCCTTGCGGGATCGCAGCCCTTTGTATCGCGCATTGTAGCATGCGTGCAGCCCTGGACATAAGGGGCATGATGACTTGACGTCATCCCCACCTTCCTCCGGTTTGGCACCGGCAGTCTCCCCAGAGTTCCCGGCTTTACCCGCTGGCAACTGAGGACAAGGGTTGCGCTCGTTGCGCCACTTAAGGCAACACCTCACGGCACGAGCTGACGACAGCCATGCACCACCTGTGCAGGCTCCGTAGAGCTCCGGCTTTCGCCGGCTTCACCCTGCATGTCAAGCCCAGGTAAGGTTCTTCGCGTCGCATCGAATTAAGCCGCATGCTCCGCCGCTTGTGCGGGCCCCCGTCAATTCCTTTGAGTTTTAGCCTTGCGGCCGTACTCCCCAGGCGGGGTGCTTAATGCGTTAGCTTCGGCACGGACGGGGTCGATATCCGCCCACACCTAGCACCCAACGTTTACGGCTAGGACTACCAGGGTATCTAATCCTGTTCGCTCCCCTAGCTTTCGCGCCTCAGCGTCAGGCAAGGCCCAGAGATCCGCCTTCGCCACCGGTGTTCCTCCTGATATCTGCGCATTTCACCGCTACACCAGGAATTCCGATCTCCCCTACCTGCCTCCAGCCCGGAAGTATCGGATGCAGTTCCGGGGTTGAGCCCCAGGATTTCACAACCGACTTTCCGGGCCGCCTACGCGCGCTTTACGCCCAATGAATCCGGACAACGCTCGTCCCCTACGTGTTACCGCGGCTGCTGGCACGTAGTTAGCCGGGACTTCTTCTCCAGGTACCGTCACTCTCGCTTCGTCCCTGGCGAAAGGGGTTTACGACCCGAGGGCCTTCATCCCCCACGCGGCGTCGCTGCGTCACGCTTTCGCGCATTAGCGCAATATTCCCCACTGCTGCCTCCCGTAGGAGTCTGGGCCGTGTCTCAGTCCCAGTGTGGCTGGCCGTCCTCTCAGACCAGCTACCCGTCGCCGCCTTGGTGGGCCGTTACCCCACCAACAAGCTGATAGGCCGCGGGCCCATCCCGGACCGTCGGAGCTTTCCCGGCACGACCATGTGATCGCGCCGGAGTATCCGGTATTAGCTCAGGTTTCCCTGGGTTATCCCGGTGTCCGGGGCAGGTTGCCCACGTGATACTCACCCGTTCGCCGCTCTCCCCTATGAAGGGTTACCCCTCCACAGGTTCCCGCTCGACTTGCATGTGTTAAGCACGCCGCCAGCGTTCGTCCTGAGCCAGGATCAAACTCTCCGTAGAGAACCGTTTCCCGGCCCCGAGGGGCCGGTTTCCAGTCCGTGTGAGAGTCGGCCTCCCCGGAATAGCACGTCCGGTCGGGCCTCCTGTGTTGCGTGTACGACCGTCTGCCGTTCGGACGCGGCAAAACCGCGCCTCCCAGCTGACGGGAAAACGCACTGGCTTTTGGCACACTGTTCAGTTCTCAAGGTGCGTGCAGCGACCGAAGGAGGTGGACTCCAAAAGGAAGGGTCGCGCCGACCGACCATGCTAGGCACGAAACCGCCGGGCGTCAACCGGGCCCGGATCTCGTGCCCAGCGGTGGGTGGGGGCGGGCCTTCGGCCCGCCCCCCACGGCTGCTCCCCCTACGCCTCGTCGGTCAGGTTTGACCAGAGCGCCGCCTGGCCCATGAGCAGCCACTCCCGCTCCGCGTCCCCACGGGAGAACGGGTTGGCC
The DNA here is from genome assembly GCA_050692535.1 of Actinomycetota bacterium. GTDB lineage: Bacteria > Actinomycetota > UBA4738 > UBA4738 > HRBIN12 > CALGFI01. Next base: position 6,047 of record JBOGVL010000071.1, read on the forward strand.
GCGAGCGCAACGTACCGGCTCGCGACCGTGGTGTCCCCGTGGACGGCCATGGGCGCACCGGCCGCCGCCGGATCCCGGTCGAGCCACAGGCCGGCCACGAACATCGACGTCGTGTCCGGGAGGTACGTCCCGTCGACCACGCCGCCCGTCGGCACCGCCGAGAAGTACGTGACGTTCGAGGGAAGATACAGGAAGTCCTGGGCTGAATACCCGCCGGTGACCGGACCGCTCAGCCCCGCGTTGGACCACCGGGCGATCCCGCCGCCGGCCGAGTCGCTGGTCTGCGTCAGCGGGCTCGTCACGAGGCCGGCTCCGGTCAGGAAGGCGAAGTTGTTCGCCGACTGGCTCGTGCCGATGTAGCCGCCCCCCCTCGCGAAGAACGCCTGCAGCCGGGCCTGTGCCGTCTCGTTGGTCGAGGACGGGTAGTTCTGCCCTGCGTTGTAGATGACGTCGTAGTTCGCGAGCGGGTCGTCCACGGCGTTCTGAAGCGAGTTGGTGCCGTCGACAACCGAGACGAAGTCGGCGTCGTTCCCGAAGATCCGGCGCAACGAAAAGTAGGTGTCGTTGATCGCCGGAGCCGAGCTGTTGACCAGGATCGCCACGCGAGGCGCCTCGTCGAGCTCGGAGGTCGCAGGCTCGGCCCCCCGGTTCCGCTCGAAGACGACGCCGGCGGAAGCACCGGCCTCCGCGAGCGCCGCGGCCGTTGCCGCGTCGGCGGGGAAGATCACCGTTCCCGCGGGGCTGAAGCCCGACGAGTTGGTGAAGCTCTCTTCCGCCACCTCTCCATCGATCCCGTCACGCAGGAGGTCGAGCACGGCCCGGACCTCCGACACCCCTCGAAGCGTCAGCGAGTACCAGCTCGAGTTCCCCCCCTGGATCCCGCCGGTGAGCGGCTTGGGCTCCGTGACGGCCCTCGTCCGGGCCGCGAAGGGCGCATCGCTCGGGATCTCCACGACGTCCGCGCCCCACAGCTGACCGTGGCTCCACGCTCCCGGTGGGGCGTACAGCTGGCTGATCCGATCCGAGATGTCCTGGCCTTCGTCGAGCGCCGTGAGCGCGAGACCCCGCAGCGCTTGATCCATCCACACCACGTAGGAGTCCCTCGGGAACGTCGTCCCGCCGAACGACGCCGGACGCACCAGACTCTCGACCAGGATGCCGTTGTCGAGGAGCCACTGGACGAGCCGGTTCGCCTCGCCGTCGGAGCGCTGACCCCCGCCGTTGAAGGGGATCACGAACGCCTGCATGTACGGGACCATCCAGTTGTGCTGGTCCTCGGTGAAGCCCCGGCTCAGGATGTCCGGCGAGTCACAGCAGTTCGGACGGGCCGCGCCTTCCACCCCTCTCCGGAAGATCTCGAGCTGGTCGGTCAGGATCTCGTTGCGATTGTCGAGCCAGAATCCGGCGGACGAGTAGAAGCCGACGTACTGCGCCCGCTTCGAGCCGAATCGCCCGTTGCAGCCCGGGTCGACGTCGATGTTGTTGCACATCTCGAGCGTGGAGCCGTCCACGCCGAAGAAGGCGGCGTACGTCTGCGTGTAGAAGGGCCCCCAGTCGTCCCAACCCTCGGCGTACGCGGGTCCGACCGGGGGCGGAGCCTCTTCCGCGTCGGCGTTCCACTCGTTCACGGGCCGCGTGATCCCCATTCCGACATCGGCCAGTGCGGCCTCGTTGGCGTCGAGGCGTGGCTGGTTCCACTTCAGGAAGAGGTCGTACTCGAGGCCGGGGTTGTGCGGCTTGGTCAGCCCGTCGATGAGCGTGGGGTTCACGTACCCGTGCATGAAGAGCCCGACCGGCGCCAGCCACTGCAGCTGAAACGCGATGTTGGCGCGGATCTCCGATTGGGACTGCACCAGCAGGTCCCGGTTCATGTCGAAGCCGTTCCCGTTGGCGCGAGTCCCGGCGATCCGGCCGTCGGGGTTCTCGACGGGGATGACGATCAGGATCGCGTGGTCGAGGAGGCTGTCCACGGCGGCGTTCGTGCCGTAGGGCAGCGTCACGAGATCGCTGATCACCTGCATCATCGCGTCGGTGCCCTCTTCCTCGCCGCCGTGGATATTCGCCTCGACGAAGATCGGGACCTTGACGTTGGACCCCCACTGCTTGAGCAGGTTCTGCCCCTTTGCCGGGTCCTCCGTCATGATGGAACGCAGCGTGAACCATCGCTCGGAGTCGCGCTGCTGCTGAGGTGTCTCCAGTGCGTTCACGACGACGCCGTACAGGTTGTGACCGCGCGACGACTGGCCGATCACCGAGTACGACATCCGGTTCGGGATCCCGGCCGCAGCCGCCTCGGCGTTGAACTGGTCGAGCGTGCACGCGATCGCCTCGTACGGGATCAGGGCGAGCGGGTCGCCCTGTTGGTTCGCGATGCTCGACCCGGGCGCCGCGTCGGCGCACCACGTCTCCCCGTAGGTGGGTCCGAGACCCGGAGAGATGGGGTTTCCGTCCCACGGCGGCGCCAGCTGCGCGCCCGCCGACGTCGTGATGATGGCGAGCGCCGGTACCGCGAGCACCAGCGTCACCGCGATCGACACCCAGGTCCGTGCCGGTCGGCCGAGTGGTCCGTTCACGGGGGAGCCTCCTCCGGTGCGGTGGGGACGACGAGCGCGCTCGCCCGCCGTTGGGGCGATCCCTCGATGGGAGGTCCGCGGCCGGCGTGTCGCGAGCGCCCGGCGACAGGCAGCGGCTGCCGCGCCGGCGCGCGGGGCATGGGACTGACGTTCCGCTGTTCCACGGGCTGCCTTCGGACGCGGAGCGCGAAAATCGAATCCGAAACCGAGGACTCCGGTCAAATCGGGGATCCCGGCCCTTGCGGGATCCTGCCGTCCGAACGTACCCGCGTTCAGCGGAGCCGAACGAACTTGCGGCGGCTGACCTGCAGGATCTCGCCGCGGAGCGCGTCCACGGGGATCTCTGACTCGGGGTCAGTCACCGGAAGACCACCGAGGCGGACACCACCTTGTTCGATCAGCCGCCGCGCGGCCGCGTTCGAAGCGGCGAGGCCGGTCGCGGTCAGCAGGCGCGGCAGCCAGACGCGGCCATCGTGCACGACGTCCTGAGGAATGGCGAGCTCCGCGACGTCCGTCGGCATTTCGTGATCGCGGTGCACGGCGTCGAACCGCTCGAGGGCCGCGGCGCCGACGCCGGCCCCGTGGTACAGATCGACGACCTCGCGGGCCATCCGACGCTTCTCGCTCCACGGATCCAGCGTGCCGTCCGCCAGGCCCGCGGCCACCCGCCCGGACTCCGCCGGGTCGTCGAAGAAGTCGAGCGTCAGCCGCCGATAGTCGGCGATCAACTCGTCCGGCACGCGCAGGAGCTTGCCGACCACCTCGTCTGGCGGGTCGGTGATCGCGACGTAGTTCCCGAGGGACTGGCTCATCTTCTGGACCCCGTCGGTTCCGACCAGGAGCGGCATCGTGAGCGCGACCTGCGGTTCCTGCCCGTACTCGCGCTGGAGGTCACGTCCGATGAGGAGGTTGAACAGCTGGTCGGTCCCCCCAAGCTCGACGTCGGCTCGGACCTCGACCGAGTCCATCCCCTGGAACAGTGGGTACAGGAACTCCATGATCGAGATGGGCCTTCCCTCGGCGTAGCGGTTGGCGAAGTCGTCTCGCTCGAGCATCCGGGCCACGGTGTACGAGGCCGTGAGCCGGAGGATCCCGTCCGTGCCCAGCGGCTCGAGCCACTCGGAGTTGGATCGGACCTCGGTGCGCTCGCGATCGAGGATCAGCCAGAACTGGTCGAGCAGCCGCTCGGCGTACCCCGCGACCTCCTCCTTCGACAGGCGCGGTCGTGTCTCGGTCTTGCCGGAGGGATCTCCGACCCGGCCCGTGAAGTCTCCAACGATGAGGACCGCGATATGGCCCGCATCCTGGAACTGCCGGAGCTTGCGGAGGACGACGGCCCAGCCGAGCGTCACCGCGGGCGCGGTCGGGTCGAGGCCGAGCTTGACGCGGAGCGGCCGGCCGAGCCGGAGCTTCTCCTCGAGGCCCGATCCGGGCACGACGTTCGCGGGGCCGGCGAGCAGGGCTGGGAGATCTTCGGGGCCCATGGGCGCCGCGATGCTAGCAGTGTGAACGGAGCCGGCGTGGGAAGATTGGGCCCCATGGCCTGCAGGTCCCGCGCGACGTTCGTCGCGACGCGTTCTCGCGCGACGTTCGTCGCGGCGGTCGTGGTCTGCGCACTCGTCGCATCCGCGTGCGACCTCCCGACGCTGCGCGAGGCGCGCGAGGAGGCCGCGGAGCTCCCGCAGACCTCGTTCCTCTACGCGGCGGACGGCACGCTGATCACCCGGCTCCACGCCGGCGAGGACCGCGTGGTCGTGCGC
>JBOGVL010000072.1:0-10208 GCA_050692535.1 Actinomycetota bacterium
GGCGGCGGAGGGCGCCCTCCAGCGCGCGCCCCTTGCCGCGAGCACGGTCGAGCCGCAGCACGCTCGCGCCCGCCGCGAGGGCCCGCGAGGCCGTGTCGTCGCGGGAGCCGTCGTCGACGACGATGACCTCCGAGACCCCGGTGATCCCGCGGAGCGCCACGACCGTCGCGCCGATGCGCTCGCGCTCGTCGCGGGCCGCGATCAGGGCGACGACGCGGCTCACGAGAGCGGCGGCAGGGGCTCGGCGCCGTCTCGGATCCCGTACGCACCCCCCACGCCCGTGGCGAGCAACCGGTCCATCCCCAGGACGAGGGCGGCGCCGCCCATGCTGAGGTCGAGGTCGTCGACCGTGACGATTCCATCGGCTCCGCCGTCGCGGACGCCGGCCACGAACGAGACGGCCGCCGGGGTCGTGGTCGACTCGCCGGCGGCCACGGGGACGCCGAGCAAGGAGAGCTCGTCGACGAGCGGCACCGCGAACGCCTCGGGCGGCAGCGTCGGAGCTTCGGAGGGTCCGCCACCGAGCACGACCACGATCTGGCCGGGAACGCCGATCTCCTCGAGCGTGCCCTCGGACCCGGTGGTGTCGAGGAACCCCGCGGACAGCAGCCGGCTCAGCAGGTCGTCCTCCGACGATTCCCCGTCGACGCCCGACGCCAACCGTGTGGCGACCTCGGCCGCGGCGGCGGCGGCCAGCTCCGATGGCTCGGCCGCGGGGACGCCCAGGATCTCCGCGAGCAGCGCCTGCGTCTCGGCGTCCTCGGCGACGAGGCTCGGCCGCGCGGCCACCACGGCGACGAGCTCGGTGCCACCCATGGCGAGCGCCTGCTGCGTCTGCCCGAGGACGGCCTCGTCCACGCCGTCGACGGCGACGATGACGGCGGAGGTTCCCAACAGGCGGTTCTCCGCCAGGTACGGCAGCGCCGCCTCCGCGAAACCCTGCACCGACGCCAGCTCGGTTCGGACCTCGTCGATCTGCCGTCGCAGCTCGTCGTTCGCCCGCTGCAGGTCCTCCGTCTGTTGTTCGAGCTCGTCCTGGAGCGCCGGCTGGACGAATGCGCTGCCGGCGAGCAGGCCGACCGCGAGGGCGAGGAACACGGCCACGATCGTGACGATGTGATAGCGGAACGAGATCACAACAGCTCCCGGAGCTCGAAGAGCCATTGGCGGAACTGCTCGAACTGCTGGATGACGTAGAGCCGGAGCGGCGGGGAGATGACGATCACCGCCGCGATGGCCGCGATCGCCGCGCCGATCAGGAGGAGGCTGTCGCGGGTCCGGATCCTCGGCGAGTAGATGCGCGAGACGCCCTTCGCGTCCATGAGGATCTCGCCCACGCGGAGTCGGACGAGGAACGTGCTCGCCATTCCCTCCCGCCCCTTGTCGAGGAACTCCCGGAGGTTCCCGTGGCTGCCGACGGCGACGATCGCGTCGGCCCCCTTCTCGTGCGCCATGAGGAATGCGACGTCCTCGCTGGTGCCGGCGGCCTCGACCACCTTGTAAGGGACGCCCAGGGCGTCCAGTCGCTCGCGGCCCGGCGCCCGACCGTCCTTGTAGGCGTGGAGCACGATCTCCGTCGGCGTTCGACGGCGGAACCATCGGCGCCCGACGCCCTGTGCCAGCCGGAGGGCCTGGTCCGAGACGCTGTCCATGTCGCCCAGGATCAGCTCCGGCGTGTAGCCCGCCTCGATGAGCGCGTCGGCGCCGCCGTCGACCCCGACCAGCACGGGACGCGCGTCTCGGATGTAGCCGCCGAGGGCCGCGAGGTCCTCCTTGTAGCGGTAGCCGCGAACGACGACGAGGACCGGCCGCCCGGAGATGCCATGGTCGAGCGCGGGCAGGCCCGCCCCGCCGAAGAGGAGGTCCCGCTCGCGCTGCATGTAGTCGACGGTGTTCGTCGCGAAGCTCTCGAAGCGATCCGCGAGCGCGAGCTGGGCCTCGGCCATCGCGTCTCGGATCGCCGGCTCGCTCTGACGGATCCCCACGCCGACGAGCCGGTCCCCCGCGAGCACCCGGTCCCCGTCCAGCCGGAGCGAGTCGCCCTCGCGAACCTTGCGCAGCAGGAGCGGGCCCACGGAGTCGATGAGCGGAACGCCCGCCCGGACGAGCGTGAGGGGACCGAGGTTCGGATACCGACCCGTGATGGATCGGGCCGCGTTCACGACGCCGGACACCCCCGCGTCGATGAGCGCCTCCGCCGAGACGCGGTCGAGATCGTCGTGGTCGATCACCGCGATCTCGCCGGGCTGCGCCCGCTGGACGAGCCGTTTCGTCCGCGCGTCGACGCGCGCGAGACCTTCGTGCGGTCGCTGCCGCCGCCGGGGCCGGCGGAGCAGGCTCCTCGACCTCGATGCCGTGGGGGTTGCCTCCTGAACGCGACGCGCCGGACGCCGTCTCCGGCGCGGCGATCCCGGCCCGTACCGGGCCTTCAGCCTAGCCGAACCGTCGCGTCGCCCGCCCGACTCTCAGCCGTGCGCCTTGGACCGGCCGGCCTCCGCCAGCAGCTCCTCCGCGTGGGTGGCCGCCGCCTCGCTTCCGGGGAGGCCGGAGAGCATCCGGGTCAGCTCCTTAACGCGCCCGGCCTCGTCGAGGACCGTGACGCTCGCCCGGCCACCGCGTTTTGTCACGCGCACGTGGCGGTCCGCGAACGACGCGATCTGCGGCAGGTGGGTGACGACCACCACTTGCCGGGAACGCGCGAGCGCGGCGAGCCGTCGCCCCACGGCGACTCCGGCGCGACCGCCGATCCCCGCGTCGACCTCGTCGAACACCAGCGTCGGCACGGCATCCAGGTCGACGAGGACGCTCCGGCACGCGAGCATCGCCCGGGACAGCTCGCCGCCCGAGGCGACCTTCGCGAACGGGAGGCGGGGCTGGCCCGGACCGCCGGCGAAGCGCAGCTCGGCCCGCTCGGCACCGCTCGAGGTCGTCTCCGCGTTGGTGACCAGGGCGACCTCGACCTCCGCTCCTTCCATCCCGAGCTCGTGCAGCTCCGCCTCGAGCGCCGACGCGAGGCGCGGCGCGTGCTCGCCGCGACCGCGGGAGATCACCGCGGCGAGCTCGGCCACCCGTGCGCCCAGCTCCGCGACCCCCTCCTCGAGCCGAGTCCGCTCCGCGGCCGCGCCGGTGAGCCGGTCAAGCCGTCGCCCGGCGTCGTCCACGAACGTCAGCACAGCCTCCTCCCCGTCCCCGTACTTGCGGAAGAGGTCGTTCAGCGCCCCGATCCGCTGCCGGACCGCCTCCAGTCGCTCCGGGTCGAGCTCGAGCCGCTCTCGATAGGTGCGGACGTCCCGGGCGAGCTCGACGAGCTCCGCGGCCAACGCCTCGGCACGCGCGGCGACGCCTTCCGCCCGCGGATCCAGCTCCGCGGCGGAGCGGAGCGAAGACGCCGCCGAGCCGACGGTATCCGAAGAGCCCTCCTCGTCGCCCAGCGATCGCTCGGCCGCCCCCGCGTGCCCCAGGAGCCGTTCCGCATGGGCGAGTCTCGACTCCTCGACGCGGAGCTCCCGGGTCTCGCCCGGACGGGGGGCCGCCGATTCGATCTCGCGGATCTGATACGCGAGGAGGTCGATCTCGCGCTCGCGATCTCGCTCGCGCTCCACGAGCTCGGCCAGCGCGGCCCTCGCGTCCCGAAGGCGGCCGTGCTCCTCGCGCAGCCCGGCGACGGCCTCCGAGTGCTTCCGTCCGCAGAACCGGTCAAGGAAATCCGTCTGGGCGGCGGCGGACAGCAGCCGGCCTCCCTCGTGCTGTCCGTGGGCCTCGACGAGGTCCCCGGCGAGCTCGGCGAGCGCGGACACGGGCGCAAGCTGCCCTCCGACACGAGCGGTGCTCCGCCCGTCGGGGGCGACGGACCGGGCGAGCACGAGCTCGCCGTCCTCGGCCCATCCCTGCTGGAGGGCCCGCTCCGGAGCGTCGAAGCTGGCCTGGACGCGAGCGGCCCCGGCACCCGGTCGGATCAGCGAGGCGGAGGCGCGGCGTCCCAGCGCGAGTGCGAGCCCGACGGTCACCATCGTCTTGCCGGCCCCGGTCTCGCCGGTGAGCACGTTGAGCCCGGCGTGGAGCTCGAGGTCGAGGTCGTCGATCACGCCGAGGCCGGTGATGCGAAGCTCACGGAGCACTACGGCTCGCCCTCGGGCTCCCGCTCCGGTCCCGGCAGGCCGAACTTGCCCCGCACGAGCTCGAAGAACGACGGTGCGTCGTCGCGTCGCACGAACCGCGCCGGCCTCGGGGCCGCCCCGATCCGGACCCGCGAGCCCACCGGGAGCTCGAGGCTCTCGCGTCCGTCGGAGGACAGGAGCCCGGTCTCCTCACCGATGACCTCCAGCGTGACGCGTTCGCCGGGCGCGAGCACCATGGAACGGTCGAACACCATGTGCGCCGCGATCGGCGTGACGACGATGCACGGCGCCGCCGGCGAGACGATCGGCCCGCCGGCCGAGAACGAGTAGGCCGTCGACCCGGTCGGCGAGGCGACGATCACGCCGTCCGCCGAGAACGTGGTCACGTACGAGTCCCCGACGAACACGCCGAGCCGGATCAGGCGGTGCCGCGCGGTCTTCTCGACGATCATCTCGTTCAGCGCCCACTGCGGGTCGAAGGCGGCACCTTCGGGCTCCGCGACGACCGCCAGGCGCTCCTCGATCCGCGCGGTCCCCGACAGCATCCGCTCGAGCACGGCCGGTGCCTCCTCGGGCTCGACCTCGGTCAGGAAGCCCATCCGGCCCACCTTGACCCCGAGCACCGGGACCTCGGCGCGGGAGGCGAGGTGGGCTGCGCGCAGGAACGTGCCGTCCCCCCCGATCGAGACCACGAGGTCGAGGCCGCCGGCGAACGCACGGGCCGACGGGCCGTCCTCGGTGTGCGCGCCGTCGGATCGCCGGACCTCCACATCGCGCTCGCCCAGCCACCGCTCGAGCTCCGCCGCGGCGTCCTGCGCGGCGGGCCTGGCCGGATGCACCACGAGCCCAACCAGGTTCACGATCCGGCCCCGATCGCCCGCCCCTCGAGGATCGCGCCTTCCACGTCGGGGGGCCCGGCGCGCGACCCCCGGGCGGCGTGGAGCGGAAACTCGACATTGCCGGCGGGACCGGGCAGCGGGGAGGCCATGACGGCGAGCGGCGCGAACCCGGCCTCCGCGCAGGCGGCCGCGACGCCCTCGATGGCCCGTCGCCAGACCTCCGCGTCCCGGACCACACCCCCGGGCCCCACCTCGTCGGGCCCGGCCTCGAACTGCGGCTTCACGAGCAGGATCGCCTCCGCAACCTCGGCCGCCACGGCGGCGAGCGCCGGAATGGCCAGGCGCAGCGAGATGAACGAAAGATCGGCGACCACGAGGTCCGGAGCGTACGGCAGGTGGGCCGCGGTGAGCTCGCGCACGTTCGTCCGCTCGAGCACGGTGACTCGTTGGTCCGACCGGATGGACCAGGCCAGCTGACCGTACCCGACGTCGACGGCGACGACGTGCCGGGCCCCGCGCCGCAGCAGGCAGTCGGTGAACCCTCCGGTCGAGGCCCCCGCGTCCAGGCACACGCGCCCGGCGGGATCCACGCCGAACCGTTCGAGCGCGGTGTCGAGCTTGTCTCCCCCGCGGGAGACGAACCGTCGACCCGGCGCGAGGAGCTCGACGGGGTCGGCCGGGTCGACGAGCGTCGAAGGTTTCTCGGCGACGAGGCCGCGGACCGTCACCTTGCCGCCGCGCACCGCCTCCTGGGCTTCGGTCCGGCTCGCAGCCAGCCCACGACGGAGGAGCTCGGCGTCGAGCCGGCGGCGCGGCACCGCGGGCTCAGACGGTGGCCGTCGGGGCCGTCGGTGCCGGCGAGGACGTCGACCGCGCGGCCCGGGGCCGCTTGGCGGTGGTCTTCTCCCGCCCGCCTTGCGCCTTCTCCAGCTCGCGAACACGGCGCCGCAAGGCGTCGACCTCGTCCCGCGAGGCGACGCCGACCTGCTTCAGCTGGGAGCGCACCTCGGCGCGAACGAGTTCGGTGAGTCGCTCCCGGCTGCGGTTGGACCAATCCATCAGATCCTGCGCGGCCTTGGCGATCTGGTCCTTCCCCTGCCCCTGCATGAGCGACGCGGCGAGCTCCTGCGCCTTCTTCGGCGACAGCAACCCGAGCGCCGCCTCCACGTACCGGCGGATCTCGTTCACGACCACGGGGACTCCTCGTGTCGGGGCGATGCCAGGATACCCCGCGGGTTCGGCGCCGATCCCGTGCGTCGCGGCTGCTACGCTCCCCGCATGGCCGGGCGGAGGACGGCGCCGCGAGCCGTGAGCCGCCCGTGATCCCCATCCGGGATGCGAACCCCACCCGTCGCGTCCCGATCGTCACGCTCGCGCTCATCGCCGCCAACGTCGCGGTCTTCCTCCTGTGGCAGCCGTCGTTCGGCACGGAGGACGAGCAAACGGAGTTCTTCTACTGTCACGCCGAGATCCCGTTCGAGGTGACCCACCAGGAGAACCTGGCGCGCGGCGGCCCTGAGGCGAGGCTCGCGCTCGACGAGGACCTGGGCCCCGGCGCCGGCGAGTTCCTGCAGCCCATCCTGCTGCGGGCGTGCCCGGACAAGAGCTGGCTCGCGTCGGTGTTCGTCGCGATGTTCCTCCACGGCGGGTGGCTGCATATCGCCGGGAACATGCTCTTTCTGTGGGTCTTCGGCAACAACGTCGAGGATCGCCTGGGGTACGTGGTCTACCCGCTCTTCTACGTGCTGGGCGGGCTGGCGGCATCCGGGCTGCAGCTCGCGTTCGACCCGAGCTCGACGATCCCGAGCCTCGGGGCGTCGGGGGCGATCGGCGCCGTCCTCGGCGCGTACGCCGTGCTCTTCCCGCACGCTCGGGTCACGACGCTCGTGATCTTCTTCTTCATCACGGTGGTGGAGATCCGCGCGGGCTTCGTACTGGCCGCCTGGTTCCTGCTCCAGGTGTTCAGCGGCGTCGGCCAACTGGGCGCCGAGCTGAACGGCGGGGTCGCCTACTGGGCGCACATCGGCGGGTTCGGGTTCGGCGCGTTGGTCGCGTTGCTCTTCTACCGGGGCCGCGACTCGCGGCGACCCGCGCTCTCCGGCGTCCCGCGCCGGCCGGACGTCTTCTGATCTGCCTCCGCGACGAGCACGCGGAGGTCGTCGGCGACGTAGGTCGGGCGCACCCTGGACGCGGCGAGCTCCTCCCGGGTCGAGATCCCGGTCAGCACGAGCATCGAGTCCCAGCCGAGGGCCTCGGCGCCGGCGACGTCCGTGTCGAGCCGGTCGCCCACCACCAGTGGGGTCGTACCGCCGGCCCTCCGCAGCGCGGCCTCGAACAGCGGCGGGTTGGGCTTGCCGACGACCTCGACGCTCGCGCCGGTGGCCGTCATGATCGCCGCCACCAGCGCACCGGCCCCCGGCCAGAGCTCCCCCCCGCCGGCGGGGAACGTCGGGTCCGCGTTCGTCGCGACCAACCGCGCACCGCGCTGCACGAGAACGCAGGCCGTCCGCAGGCTCGCATACGTGAGGTCGTCGTCGATCCCCACGACGACGACGTCCGCACGCGCGGGCTCGCCGTCGAGGACGCGGATCCCCGCCTCGACGAGCGCCTGCAGGACGCCGTCTCCGCCGATCGCGAAGACGGTGCCGCCGCCACGGGCGGCAAGCACATCGGCGGTCGCGAGCGCGGACGTGACGACCTCTGACGGCCGAGCGAGAATCCCGAGCCCTTCGAGCTTGGCCGCCACCTGCTCCGGCGTCTTCGACGAGTTGTTCGTGAGGAAGACGACGCGGGTGCGGTGCTCGCGCAGCGTCGCCATCGTCCGCACGGCGAAGGGGACCGGCTCGTCGCCCCGGTAGAGCACGCCGTCGAGGTCGAACAGGAGGACGTCATACCGGGCGGCGAGCACGTCAGCCGGCCAGGCGGGCGAGGGCGCGCTCGTAGTGCTCGACGCCGGGGCGCATCGCGATCGCGAGCTTCAGGTGTCCGATCGCCCGCACACGCTGCCCGGTCCGCTCGCACGAGAGCGCGAGCGCGAAGTGCGCGTAGTCGCTGGCGGGATCGATCTGCACGGCCTTCGCGAACTCCCGCCGGGCGCGACCGGCTCGTCCGGACATGAACAGGGCACGCCCGAGCGCCTCGCGGATCGAGGCCTTGTCGGGCTCGAGCAGCTTGGCGCGAGCGAGCAGCATCGCCGCCTGATGCGGATGGCCGTCGGTGAGCAGCCCCACGCCGCGCGAGAACAGGTCGTACGCGGACTCCGTCTCGCGCTCGGGGCGCCTGCTATACATGGTCGGTGCCCCGCATCTCGCCCTTCGTCGGCCTGTGCTTCGACCGTTCGCGCGTCGGAGACTTCGAGCGCGTCACCGCCCCACCTTACGACGTGATCTCGACCGAGGAACATGGGAGGTTCCTCGCCTCGAGCCCGTTCAACGTCATCCGGCTGGACCTCGGCCACGAACCGGGACGGGCGGAGCGCCCCGAGCGCTACACGCAGGCGGCCGCCGACCTGGCGGCGTGGCGCAACGAAGGGGTGCTGCGCCTCACCGAGGGCGAGGCGTACTTCCCCTACGAGATGCGGTTCTCGCTCCACGGCCGTCGCCGCCGGATCCGCGGCCTGGTGTGTGCCGTGGAGCTCGAGGACTGGGACGGGGGGATCGTACCCCACGAGCGGACCATGCCCGGCCCCGTGCGGGACCGGCTGCGATTGGTTCGGTCGGTCGCGGCCAACCTGTCCTGCATCTACTCGATCTTCCCCGGTCCCAATCGCACGCTCGAGGGGTGGCTCTCCGGGTCGACCGCCGGGGCGCCGCACGCCGAGCTCACCGACCGGGACGGCGTCGAGCACCGGATGTGGATCGCGCCGCCCGATCCCGACGTCGAGCGATGGTTCCACGGCGAGACGCTGATGATCGCCGACGGACATCACCGCTACGCGACGGCGTTGCGCTATCGGGACGAGATGCGGGCGACTCACGGCCCGGGGCCGTGGGACGCGACGATGATGTTCCTGGTCGACGCCGGCCTCGAGGACCCGCCGGTCCTCCCGTTCCACCGCATCCAGGTCGCCGGCGCCGCGCCGGCGGACGGCGTTCGGGTCCGAGACCTCGGGGAAGTGCTCGAATCCGTCGACGACGGCAAGCTCGTCGTCGGGACCGCGGCGCGCGAGGACGGCGGGCTCGTCCATCGTGTCGTCGAGCTGGCCGGCCTCCCGCCGGCCGTCAGCCGCCTCCACGAGACCACGCTCTCCGGGCTCGACCACGCGATCCGGTTCACGGCCGACGCGGTCGCCGCCGAGGAGGCGGTCAGGAGCGGCCGGGCCGTGGCCGCGTATTTCCTGCCCGCCACCGACGCCGGGACGATCCGTTCGGTGGTCGACGGGGGCGACCGGCTCCCGCAGAAGTCGACGTTTTTCTGGCCGAAGCCGCGGACCGGGCTCGTCCTCCGACCGCACGACACCGCGTGACGCCGTTCACTCGTCCGCGACGCGTTCGAGCTTCTTGATGCCCGATGCGACCACCTCGGTGAGACTCCGCGCCCCCGCCCCGCTTCGGTAGAACCGCCGAACCAGCTGGCCGTAGACGAGCACGTCGTCCCCCTTCCCGAGGCCCTTCAGGGCGCGCTTGCCGACGTCGCGATGCCAGGCCGCGACGGGCAATGGCAGGAGGCGCCTCCCCGGCTCCGGAACGGAGAGCCGCAGCTCGGTCACCTCGTCGCCCGAGGGCATCGTCCGCTCGACCGGATCGGCCGCGACCGTCCCCGCGAGCACGACGACGTTGACCGCCACCTTCCCCACCGGCATCGTGCCGAACCCCCCTTCCACGGCCGACGGTAGCAGCCGCTACCGACACGCGCTCCGTGGCTAGACTCGGGCGCCGTGGAGCCCGTCGTGTTCGAGGTCGCACCCGGAATCACGGCGATCGACACCCTCTACGGGGGGCGCGAGCGCTACACGGCCGCGTACCTGCTCGGCGCGCGGGATCCGACGATCGTGGAGACCGGGCCCACCACGTCCCTCGGCGCCGTGACCGGCGGGCTCGAGTGCCTCGGGATCGGCCCCGCAGACCTCGCCAACGTCGTGGTTACCCACATCCACCTCGACCACGCCGGCGGCGTCGGCGCGCTATGTCAGCGTTATCCGAACGCCACGGTGTGGGTGCACGAGCGCGGCGCCCGACATCTGGCGGACCCGACGAGGCTGGTGGCGAGTGCGACCTCGATCTACGGCCGCGAGCGGATGGCCGAGTTGTTC
>JBOGVL010000073.1:0-10172 GCA_050692535.1 Actinomycetota bacterium
ACCCGCCGCCGCCGCCCTCGTAGGCCTTGCCCGCGGCGGCCGGAGGACGAACCCGCCCGACGAAGCCGGCGATGGCCACGATCGTGACGACGTACGGAATCATCCGGATGAACTGCGGCGGGAGGGCCGAGATCACCGGCGCGTCGTTCAGTCGCAGCGGGATCGCGACCGCGAAGCCGAACAGCCACGCGAAGAACATCAGCCGGATCGGGTTCCAGTTGGACAGGATCAGGGCGGCGAGCGAGATGAACCCGAGGCCGAGGGTCTGACCCTCCCGCCAGTTCCCGATGACCTCCGAGGCGAGGAACGCCCCCGACATCCCCGCGAAGGCGCCCGAGAGCAGCACCCCTTGATAGCGATAGAGGGGGACGCTGACCCCCAGGGAGCGCGTCGCCTCGGGGTTCTCGCCGCAGGAACGCAGCCGCAACCCCCACCGGAGACGGTTCAGCGCGTACCACACGGGTAGCACCATGAGCGCGGCGAACAGCACCATCGGCGACAGGTCCTGGAACGCGCGGCCCAGACCGCCCGGGAGCGACGACAGCCCGGCGATGTCGAGCCGCGCGAGGTGCGGTCCCCCGGGGTCGGACTGCGTCGACTGGCCGAAGAACGCTTGGGACAGGAACCGCGCGAGCCCGACGGCCACGAGGTTGATCACGACACCGGAGACGATGTGGTCGACGCGGAACGAGATCGTCGCGACCGCGTGGACGCCGGCGAACGCGAGACCGAAGACCGCGCCGGCCAGCAGCCCGAGGATCGGCCCCCAGGGCTGCCCGAGATCCATCGTTTCGGTGAAGAACCTGGCGCCCCACGCGCCGCTGACGGTGCCGATGATCATCAGCCCCTCGAGGCCGATGTTCACGATGCCCGATCGCTCGCTGAACAGGCCGCCGAGGCCGGTGAGGTAGATGATCGTGAAGTACGTGAGCGAGATCTGGACGGCGACCGCGATGTCGGTGAACGGCATCAGCGACCGTCCTTCCGGGCCGGCTCGAACGCCTCGGCGCCCTCGGTCTCGGGGCCCCGCGGACCGGCGGACTCCGTCGGGGCCGCGGAGTCCTCGAGGTCGCCGGCCACGCCGGCGCGTTGCAACTGACGCGCGGCGAGCCGCCGCTTCGCGATCTGGTACGTGATCACGACCGACAGGATCAGGATGCCCTGCAGGATGATGACGAACTCCCGCGGCACCTCGCTCTGGATCTGCAGGGCCACCTCGCCTCGCGAGAGGATTCCCCACAGGATCGCGGCGAAGATGATCCCGATCGGGTTGTTCTGGCCCAGGAACGCGACCGCGATCCCCGTGAAGCCGAGCGCCACGATGTAGTTCTGCGGCAGGTGTCCGCGGTCCGCCAGGATCTGCTGCATCCCCACGAGCCCGGCGAGCGCGCCGGAGATCAGGAACAGCTTGACCTGGGTGGCGCCGATCGAGACGCCGCCGGCCCTCGCCGAGCCCGGGGACGAGCCCACCGCGCGGGCGTTGTACCCGAGCCGGGTCCGGCGGATGAGGAACCACACGATCACCGCCGCGCCGACCGCCAGCAGCAGCAGCCACGACAGGTGTGCCCCGGGCGTCACGCCGAACATCCTGCCGATGTCGCCGACCAGCCCGTGATCGGGAAACTGGTCGGTCCGCAGGTCGACGTTCTGGCCCTCCGGGGCCTCGGTGAACTTCAGCGGGAAGTTGATCGCCCACGCGAGCAGGCTGACCGCGATGCCGTTCAGCATGATCGTGGTCACGACCTCGTGCGCGCCGGTCTTGACCTTCAGGATCGCCGGGATGGCGGCCCAGGCCATCCCGCCGAGCATCGCCGCGATCAGGACGGTGGTGACCAGGATCGGCCCGGGGAGGAAGCCGAGCTCGATCTCGGCCCATGCGGCCGTCACCATCGCCACCAGGTACTGGCCCTCGACGCCGATGTTGAAGAGTCCAGCCTTGAAGCACACGGCGACCGCGAGCGCCGAGAAGATCAGCGGCGTCGCGATCGCCAGGACGTAGCCGATCCCGTCGACGGAGCCGAGCGAGGCGTCGAGGATGGACGAGTAGACCTCGAGCGGGCTCTCGCCGTACGCGACGATCAGGACCGAGCCCAGCACGACCGCGATCGCGAGCGACGCGAGCAGCGCCAGGAACTGGCCCGCGAAGGTCTCGAGCCAGGCCGGACGGGAGCGGGGGGCGGCGCGCGGCGCCGACATGCCCTCGGCCGCCATCAGGCCACGCCCTCCTGCACCCTTCCCAGCATGCCGAGGCCGATCTGCTCGGGGGGCGCGTCGGGCGGGAACTCGCCCGTGATCCGACCCTCGTAGAGCGTCACGATCCGATCCGAGAGCGCGTAGATCTCGTCGAGCTCGGCCGAGATCAGCAGGACGCCTCGCCCGGCCGCCTTCTGCTCGAGGATCTGCGTCCATACGAACTCGATCGCGCCCACGTCGAGGCCGCGGGTGGGCTGGGCCGCGATCAGGAGCTTGGGATCGGTCTCGAGCTCCCGGGCGAGGATCAACTTCTGCTGGTTCCCGCCGGACAGCGTCGAGGCGCGCACGTCGATGCTGCGGGCGCGGACGTCGAACAGCTTGATGAGGCGCGCGGCGAGCTCCTTGATCTTGCGGATCAGCAGGACGCCGAAGCCGGTCGAGAACGCCTCGTCGTCCTGCCGGCCGAGCACCGCGTTCTCCCACAGCGTCATGTCCAGCACGAGCCCCTGCTCGTGCCGGTCCTCGGGGATGTAGCCGACGCCGATGTTGCGGATCTCGTCCACCGGCCGCCCCGTGACGACGAGACCCTCGAGGGCGACCGTCCCGGACTCCGGCCTCCGGAGCCCGATCAGGGTCTCGGCGAGCGCGCGCTGGCCGTTGCCCTCGACCCCCGCGACGCCCAGGATCTCCCCTGCGCGGACCTCGAGGCTGAGCCCGTTGAGCTTCCCCTCGCCGGTGAGGTCGGCGACCTGGAGCACCGGCGCCCCGACCTCGACCTCGGGCTTCTGGAGGCGGAACAGGACCGGGCGGCCCACCATCATCTCGGCGAGCTTGGCCTTCGACGTCTCGGCCGGACGAGTCTCGCCCACGACCTTGCCGCGCCGGAGCACGGTGACGCGATCGGCGATCTCGAGCACCTCGTCCAGCTTGTGGCTGATGAACACGATCGTCCGCCCGGCCTCGCGGAGCTTGCGCAGGTTGCCGAACAGGTCCTTGGTCTCGCCGGGTGTGAGCACGGCCGTCGGCTCGTCGAGGATCAGGATCTCGGCCCCGCGGTACAGGGCCTTGAGGATCTCGACCCGCTGTTCCTCGCCGACCGACAGGTCCTCCACGACGGCCGAGGGTTTCACCTTGAACGCGTACTGCTCGGCGAGCTGGGCGACCCGCTGGTTCGCCGCGTCGACGTCGAGGACGGGGCCGCCCTCCTCGCCGAGGATGATGTTCTCGGTCACGGTGAACGGATCCACGAGCACGAAGTGCTGGTGCACCATCCCGATCCCGAGCGCAATCGCGTCGCGCGGCGAGCCGATCTTCGCCTCCAGTCCCCGCACCATGATCCGGCCGCCGTCGGACGGGTAGATGCCGTAGAGGACCCGCATCAGCGTGGACTTGCCGGCACCGTTCTCGCCGATCAGGGCGTGAACCTCGCCGGGGCGGAGCTCCAGGCTCACGTCGTCGTTGGCGACGACACCCGGGAAGCGCTTGGTGACGCCTTCGAGCGCGACGAGGGGCGGGGAGCCGTTGCCCCCCGCCCCGTCGCGGTCACTCACGGTTCAGCCGTTCCGGCTCAGGCCGGCGCTTCCGGCACGACGATCGTGCCGTCGATGATCTGCTGCTTGTAGTCGTCGAGCGCCGTGACGATGTCCTCCGTCAGCTGTTCGGGGTTCGACTGCGAGTAGTCCAGCCCCTCCTCGGCCATTCCGAAGACGAAGCTGCCGCCGAAGGAGCCTTCCCCGACGGCCTGGATCGCGTTGTAGACCGCGGTGTCGACCCGCTTCAGCATCGAGGTCAGGATCAGCGGCTGCTGCTCGGGGCTTGCGGTCTGGTACTGGTCCGAGTCGACGCCGATCGCGAGCTTGTCCGCCTCGACGGCCGCATTGAAGAGCCCCGCACCCGACGCACCCGCGGCGTGGTAGATGATCTCGGCGCCGTCGTCGTACATGGCCGTCGACAGCTCCTCACCCCGCACCGGGTCGTTGAACGCCGTCGTGTCGTCGCCGATGTACTCGACGAGCACCTCGATGTTCGGGTTGACCGCCGCCGCGCCGGCCTCGTAGCCCGCCTGGAACTTCTCGATCAGCGGGCCGGTCTGGCCGCCGAGGAACCCGATCGTGTCGCAGCCGCACTTGATCGCGGCCGCGGCGCCTACCAGGAACGAGCCCTCCTGCTCCTTGAACGTGTAGTCGGCCACGTTCGGGATGGCGTCCGCGTCGTTGGTCAGACCGCACGCCGTGCCGCACGTCGCGTAGCCGTCCACGATCATGAAGCTCGTGTCGGGGTAGTCCGGCGCGATCGTGTTGATGCCGGGCGAGAACGCGAAGCCGACCCCGATCACCAGGTCGAAGCCGGCGTCGGCCAGCGCTTGGACGTTCTGGTCGCGGTCCGAGCCGGTCGAGTTGGCCTCGTTCGAGACGACGTTGTCCACGCAGACGAGACCGTCGGCGATGGCCGCCTGCAGGCCCGCGTCCGCCGCGTCGTTGAAGGACTTGTCGCCGAGGCCGCCGATGTCGAACGCCATGCCGACCTGGATGTCGGCGTTGCATTCGGCGGCGCCGTCGGTGGCCCCCGTTGCGCCCGTCGTGTCGGTCGTGCCGGTGGCGCCCGTTCCGTCGCCGTCGTCGTCCCCGCACGCCGCGGCGACGAGCGAAAGGACGGCGACCAGGATGAGCGCCTTTGCGCTCCAAGAACGCATGCCTTCCCCCTCCCCGTTCGATGAGCGCCCGAGAACGGACGCCGGCCTGAGATTCTCCCGTCGCCGGGTCGAGGCCGTCAAACGCCCGGACGACTGCCGTTCCGGAGTACGGTGAAGGGGCGCGCCCGGGATGGGGCGACACCGAACCGGCCGCCCGCCGGGCCGCTCAGTACTCGACGTCCAACTCCTGCATCTCGCGCGCCAGCTCGGTCAGCGCCCCCTGCAGCTGCATCAGGAGCATCATCGAGCCGTTGATGCGGATCTTGCCGGTCATGAAGGCGCTCACCGGGTTGAGCTCGCTCCGGGCGAGCGCCGCCGCGGTCTCGTAGTCCTGCTCGATCGTCGCGTCCGGCTGCTCGGCGTCGCCGGGACCCATGTCCACGTCCCCTCCGGAGATCCTGATCCAGTACCGCTTCTGTCCGTCTGGGGTGGCGATCACGTTCTGGACCGTCGCGTTGGCGCCGGCGGCGGCCGCGCGGAAGGCCTCGCTCTCGTTCAGCCGCTGCTTGAGCTGGACGGTCCACTCGTCGGAGAGGAACTGCACGGGCACGATGGGCCTCCTCGGGTCCGGGTTCCGGAGCCGCGAGTATAGGCGCGCGGCCTACTCGAACAGCTGGGGATCGGTCAGGTGGAGATGGTCGTTGAGGAAGCGGACGCGCCGACGTTCGCCCTCGACGCCGACCGAATTCACCGACGTGTTCTCGGGGATGAAGAACATCTCGTGGTCCAACCCCAGGATCGGCGCCACGTACGCGTTGATCACCCCGCCGTGACACACGACCACCACGTTGCCCTCCGGATGCCGCGTCAGGACCCCCTCCACCGCCCGGCGGACCCGTGCCCGGAACGGCGCGAGCTCCTCCGCGCCGGGAGCGTGCCGCCAGATCGGCTCCTGGTTGCGCAGCCGGTGCAGCATCTGCTCGTCGGTGGCGAGGATCTCCTCGAACGGCTTCCCCTCCCACGTTCCGATGTACGCCTCCATCAGGTCGTCCTCGAAGACGACGTCGATGCCGGCAGCCTCCGCGTAGGGGGCGACCGTCTCGCGCGTCCGACGAAGCGGCGAGCTGATCACGGCCGCCGGCCGATCGAGCGCCAGCAGCCGCCGCGCGAGCAGCTCCGCCTGCTCGCGGCCCCTGCCGCTCAGCGGCGGGTCCCACTGGTCGCCGCGAGGACTGGTCGCGAAGTCGGTCGAGTCGAAGTCGGACTCGCCGTGGCGGACGAGGTAGACGATGCGCTCGGTCACCGAGCGATCCTGCGACCCTTCCGGCGGGCGCGATCGAGGGCGAACGCCTCGACGTCGTCCCGGCGCCACACGCGTCCGGACGCGAGCGCGGCGAGCGGCGCCGGGAACGCTCCGCGATCCACGTAGGTCGCCACCCGGCGGCGGTCCCAGCCGAGGATCGCGGCGGCCTCGCTCACCCCGACCAGCTCGGGTGTCTCCTGCACCACGAGCGCGGCCTCGTCGCCGACGAGCCGGCGCAGGGCGGACACGCAACCGTCTCGCGTCTTCGCGAGGACCTCGTCGTCCCCCAGGCGCCCCGTCCAGCCGTCGGCGTCCCGCCGCATGGAGGCGCGAACGAGGGCCCGGGACACGCGGGCGATGATAACGGGACCGCCCCCGGCGGCCGTCGCGGCCTCAGGGTTCGCGACGACGCCCTCGCGTCCGGTTGAGCTCGATCCGCCAGCAGCCCTCGTGCCAGTGCCGGCGCTCGTCAGGGACGTCCTGCGGCACCACCACCAGGTGCCACTGGCCGGTCCGCACCTCGAGGCCGCAGCCGGGACACCGGTACGGCTTGTCCCCGAACACCCGGCGGACGTCGAAGCCCGGGGGGAGCGCCCACAACGGCGCCGCCGACTGCGGCATCCGGGGGGTCGGCTGCGGCGCGCCCTCGGACGCCCGTCGGTTCTTCCGGGGCATCAGCGGCTCCCGGCCACCCCGCGCACGAAGGCGGCGGTGGCGGTGGCGAGCCCGGCCCCGACCTCGCGCGGGTCGGCGCGCCGGCCGCGGACGTTGAACGAATGATCCCCGCCCTCGACCGTCACCAGCGTCGCGCGGTCACCGAGCTTCCGAACCACCTTCGCGAGCAGCTTCCCGTCGGCGAACGGGTCCGCGGATCCGTGCAGGAACAGCATCGGGACCTGGATCCGGTACAGGTGCTCGTCCCGCACCCGTTCGAGCTTGCCGGGCGCGTGCAACGGATAACCGAGGAACACGAGGCCGGCCGCCGGCATCCCGTCCGCCACGCACATCGAGGCGATCCGGCCGCCGAGCGACTTGCCGCCGGCGAACACGGGACGTCCGCGGCCCGCGGCCGAGGCGGCGTCGAAGGCTGCCAGCCAGGTCTCGCGCAGCACGCGCTCCGGATCCGGGGAGCGGCGGCCGCGCTCGAGGTACGGGAAGTTGAACCGCAGGGTTCCGACGCCCTCGTCGGCCATCGCGCGGCAGAAACCGGTGACGAACGGATGATCCATGCCGGCCCCCGCGCCGTGGGCGACCACCACCGTCGCGACCGACTTCGGCGGCGCGATCCGCGCGGTGCCGACGCTCCCGCCGGGCAGGTCGAGCTCCCCGCGTACCTCCGGCGTCGCCATGGCAGAATCCTCGCAGATGGCGGGAACGCTCTACCTCGGGACGTCCGGGTTCTCCTACGACGAGTGGAAGCACGGCGTCTTCTACCCGGAGGGCCTCAAGAACCGGGAGATGCTCTCGTACTACGCGAGCCGGTTTCCGTCGGTGGAGATCAACTACACGTTCCGACGCTTCCCGACCGAGAAGTCGCTGACCACCTGGCGGGACGAGACGCCGGAGCCCTTCCGGTTCACGCTCAAGGCGTACCAGAAGATCACGCACTGGAAGCGCCTCGCCGACGTCGACACCGACGTCCGCGACTTCCTCGATCGCGCCAAGGTGCTCGGCGGGCGGCTCGGGGCGGTGCTGTACCAGTGCCCGCCGACGCTCGAGTACGACCGCGGGCTCATCGAGGCGTTCGTGGGGTACCTGCCGCCGGAGCCGCGCGCCGCGATGGAGTTCCGGCACGCCTCGTGGGCGGAGGCCCGGGAGCTACTGCTGAGCCAGGGCGTCGCGTGGTGCGTCGCCGAGACCGACGAGAAGGACCCGGGCCCCGACGACCTGTCGTGGGAGCCGTTCGGATTCCTCCGGCTCCGCAAGACCGAGTACTCGGACGAGGAGCTGGGCGGCTGGGCCGAACGGATCCGGCCCGTCCTCCAGGCCGGCAACGACGTCTACTGCTATTTCAAGCACGAGGACGAGGGCTCGAGCACGCGGATGGCCGACCGTCTCCGCGCCATGCTCAGCTGAGCTCGCCGCCGGGTGTCTCGAGGCGGGCGCGCAGGGCACGCTCGAGCTCGGAGATCCGCTCCGCGTCGTCGACCTTGCGGCCGAGCTCGTCGCGGACGTAGAAGGCGTCGACCACCCGCGCGCCGAACGTGGCCACCTTCGCGAAGTGGACATCGAGCTGGAGCTCGGCGAAGGTGCGCGTCACGTCGAAGAGCAGCCCGATCCGGTCGGGCGCACCGACCTCGATCACCGTGAAGAAGTCCGACGCCTCGTTGTCGACGGCGACGCGGACCGGGAGGTCGTGGCGCGCGGCCGGGTAGTGCCGGCGCTTCTCGTCGACGCGGTACGACAGGGAGAGTCGCCCCTCGATGGTCCGGCGGAGGGTCCCGCGGAAGTCGCGCCACCGACGCTCGGCGACGTCGGCCTCGAACGAACCTTCCACCTCGAACACGTCGACCGCCGCGCCGTCGTCGGTGGTGAACACCTGCGCGGTCAGGATCGAGAGCCCCGCGAGCGACAGCGCCCCGGCGATCGAGGAGAGCAGGCCGGGGCGGTCCCCCGTCACCACCGTGAGGGCGTACGTGTTCGGGCGGCCGCCGGGGGCGGCCTGCGAGCGCACCTCGCGGGCGGAGAGCCGAGGGACGATCAGCGGGTACTGCCGGGCGATCTGCTCCACCGGCAGGCCGAGGAGGTAGCTCCGCGGCATCCGGAGGAAGAACCGGTCGACGGCGGCGGGGTCCTCCGCCGGGAGGGCCGCTCGGATCGCGTCGGCGCGTTCGGTCAGGCGAGCCGCCGTGTCGGCCCCGATCTCGCCCCGTTCCAGCACGTGCTGGACCTTCGCGACCAGCTCGCGAACGAGCGTCGCGCGCCACGACGTCCACGCGAGCGGCCCGGTGGCGCCGGCGTCCGCGATCGTGAGCAGGTAGAGCGCCGCCAGGCGGTCGGGATCGCCGACCCGCGCGGCGACGTCGTGCACCAGGCTCGGGTCCTCGAGGTCGCGCCGGGTCGCCGTGTCGGAGAGGAGGAGGTGCTCGGCCACCAGGAACGTCGCCAACTCCCGTGTGGGCCCGGGCAGACCCATCGCGCCGAACGTGTCGGCGGCGATGTCCGCCCCCTGCGCGACGTGCCCCGGCCGCCCGGTCTTGCCGATGTCGTGGAGCAGCGCGCCCAGCCGGAGCGCGTCCGTGTCGTCCACGGCGCGGGCGGCCGCCACGACCAGCGGGTCGCCCGTCGCCGAGGGGTCCGCCAGCAGTCGGGCCATGGCTTCGAGGGCCCGGAGCAGATGGACGTCCACCGAGAACCGGTGGTAGGGATCCCGCTGGGGCCGGCACCGGACCGCGGACCAGGCCGGCAGATAGCGGACGAGCAGTCCGATCCGGTCGAGCGCCTCGAGCGCGCGGGCACCCTCGACCCCGACCTCCAGGAGCCGGAGGAAGGCGTCGCGAAGCCCGGCGGTCCATTCGGGCTCCTCCGCCATCGGCACGGCGGCGACGCGGTCCAGCGTCGCCGCCGCCATCACGTCGCCCTCGCGGGCCGCGTCCGCGAAGGTGCGCATCACGCCCTCCGGCGTCGGGTCGACCTCGGTCGCCTCGGAGCTCCCCCGCAGATATCGGTCGAGCGCCGCGCGCGTCACGTGCTCGACCTGGCGCGCGTGCTCGAACACCGCGCGCATCAGCCCGTCCACCGCCGGAAGCCCCGGCTCGTCCGAGAACCCCAGGTCGCGGGCGACCTGCGGCTGCTGCTCGAGCACGATCCGATCGGTCGGCCGACCCGTCTGGAGATGCAGCGCGCCGCGGACGCGTTCGAGGAACTCGTCCGCCGCGTCCACGGCCTCGAGCTCCGCGCGGCGCGCGACCCCCGCCTCCTCCAGCGGCTCGCCGAGCGCGGACGACAGCCAGGCGGGGATCCGCACGTCGCGCAGCCCGCCCGCGCCCTCCTTGAGGTCGGGCTCGATCAACGACGACACGGCGCCGGAGCGCTCGCGCCGGG
>JBOGVL010000074.1:0-9926 GCA_050692535.1 Actinomycetota bacterium
CCCTTCCCCCTGTCTCCCGCTACTCCGCTTCGGCCCGCTGCGACTCGGGCACGGTGGCCATCCGTCGCTGGCCGCCCGAGGCCTCGGGCAGCCGCGCATAGTACAGCGTGTCCGTCGGGCACCGGTCCACGCAGACCGAGCACCGGGTGCACGCGTTGTCGTCGACGACGAACACGGAGAACGCCTCGCCGACCTCCGCCTCGACGGCGTCGTCGGCGGCGTCCCGCACGATCTCGGTCGACATCATGAAGATGCAGTTCCAGGGGCAGACGTCCTCGCAGGCCCGGCACAGGATGCAGTTGTCCGGGTCGAGCATCAGGTGCTTGGGCGACTTCACGCCCTTGGCCAGCCAGGACGGGTCCACGGCCTCGACCACGTAGTCGGTGTGGACGTCGACCTCGGTCTTGGTGAACGGCATCAGGCTCCCGAACTCATCGATAGCCGCCCGTGGGACGGTCCGCCGTACCGCCGCGGAGCTTGCGACGCCAGTTCTGCAGGATCGCGGCGGCCACGACCACCGTGACGAACGGCCCCACCGCGAGGTTGACCGCGACGAAGTCCCGGGCCAGCGGACGCCAGTCCGACGTGCCCGAGAGCCCGTCCCATCCGAGGGTCTGTTCCGCGAAGTACAGCCAGAACGACGGGATCACGGCCATCGTGATGACGCAGAAGAAGCCGAACCCGAGCGAGAAGACGACGGCCGTGGTCCACGTCCACTCGAAGCTCTTGAGGATGGGCTCGACCCGCTCCTTCAGCTTGAGGAGCCCCTGCGGGACCTTCATGCGAACCCCATCATCGCGCGGATCGCAGCTCCCATTTTCGTGCCCGGTCTCGCCGCCGGATTCTACACACCGGCGTAGTTCGCCCCGGCCGCCTCCGTGCTCGTGAAAACCTTCACAAGCCCCCGCCACTATCGCAAGGACCCCCGGCCGCCGCAACCCACCTGCCTACACTTGGCCGGATGCTCGCGGACTTCGTGCGGGACGGCCTGGGGGCGTGGTGGGCGCCGGCCCTGGCGTTCGCGGCGGGGATCGTGTCGTTCGCGTCGCCGTGTGTGTTCCCGCTCGTGCCCGGCTACCTGTCGTTCGTCGCCGGCGGCGAGGCCGTCGACGAGCGCCGCCCGGTCCTGCCGATCCTGTTGTTCATCGGCGGGTTCGCGGCGGTGTTCACCGCGCTCGGCGCGTTCACCGGGGCGGTGACGCGCCTCCTTCGCTCGCCCGCCGGCATCCGGATCTCGGGGGCCGTGATCGTCGCCTTCGGCGTGCTGATGCTCCTGTACGCGCTTCGGATGGGATCGCCCGGCCTGTTCACCGAACGCCGGCCGCTGCTGCAGCGCGTCCGGCCCGGGCCCGAATGGGCGTTCCCGCTCGGCGTCGCGTTCGGCGCCGGGTGGACCCCGTGCATCGGCCCGGTGCTGGCGGGCGTGCTGACGATCGCCGCGGCGCAGGGGGGGTCGGTCCGAGGCGCCGTCCTCCTCTTCGTCTACTCGGTGGGGCTCGGGCTCCCGTTCCTGCTCGTGGGGCTCGGGGTCCGGAGGCTGATGGGCGCGCTCGCGTTCGTGAAGCGGAACTATCACTGGTTCGCCGGGATCTCGGGCGTGGTGATGATCGCGATCGGCGTCCTGGTGGCGACCAACCTGTGGACCCGCCTGCTCGGACCGGTCCTCCGCGCGATCACCAACTTCACCCCGGCGATCTGATCGGGCCGGTGCCGACGCGACGCCGATAGGATCGGGCGGAGCGATGGCTTCCCCGTCGATGCCCCTCGGTGAGCGTGTCCGAAGGCCGGTTGGACGGTGCTACAGTGCGCCGGGCCTCGGTGCCCGGCCGGGGTCCGTGCGGAGGGATTCGGGGAAGGTGCGCAGGAAGACGCTGCTGGCCCTCGGCCTCATCGCCCTGGCCGTGGTCGTTGCCTCGTGCGCCCCGAACGCCACCCAGGACACGCTGAAGCCCGCCGGTGAGTTCGCGCGCAAGCCCTACGACCTCTTCGTCCCGGTCTTCTGGGTCGCCGTCGGGATCTTCATCCTCGTCGAGGGCGCCCTCGTCCTGTTCGTGATCCGGTACCGGCATCGGAAGGGCCGCGAGGGCATCCCGCCGCAGGTGCACGGCAACACTCGGCTCGAGATCGCGTGGACGATCCTGCCCGCCGTGGTCCTGGCCGGCGTGGCCGTGCCGACGGTCGCGACGATCTTCGACCTCGCGCGCGACCCGGGTCCCGAGACCATGCGGATCGACGTGCTCGGCCACCAGTGGTGGTGGGAGTTCAGCTACCTCGATGAGGGTTTCACGACGGCGAACGAGCTGCACATCCCGACCGGTCAGGACATCTACCTCCGGCTGTGCGCCGTCGGCCTGGCGGGCACGCCCGATGCGCCGCAGGCGGCTCCGAGCGAGTGCCAGCCGGGCGAGGACGGGCCGCAGGAAGCGGCGATCGGCGACGCCGTTCTGCATTCGTTCTGGGTGCCCGAGCTCGCGGGGACGATCGATGTGGTGCCCGGCCAGACCAATTATCTGTGGATCGCGGCGGACGAGCCTGGCACGTACGAGGGTCAGTGCAAGGAATACTGCGGCCTCTCCCACGCGTACATGAGGGTCACGGTCGTGGCGCACACGCCGGAGGATTTCGAGCGGTGGGTGCAGGATCAGCAGAGGCCAGCTGCGATGCCGGAGCCCGGCAGCGCGGCCGCCCGGGGGGCCGCGCTGTTCGCGACCGGAGAGCAGCGGTGCACCGGGTGTCACACGATCGACGGGCTGCAGGACGAGAACGGCCAGCCCATCCCGATCGAGGAACAGTCGAACGGGGCTCCCAACCTCACGCACTTCGCGAGCCGGGAGTGTTTCCGTGGGTGCACCTTGCCCCGCACGCGGCCGAACCTGGAACGATGGCTGAGTGACCCGAAGGCGGTCGAGGCCGGTTCGTGGATGGTGGTGGACCCGCCGCTGACGGAGGAGCAGATCGACGACCTGGTCGAGTTCCTGGAGACGCTGACGTGACGGAGGCGGGTGAGCCGTGGCGACCGTAACCGTGCGGGCGGAGACGCGCCGGGGGGTGCTGCGGCGCCCGAGCGCCACGCGCGGCTTCTGGGCGTGGTTCACGACCGTGGACCACAAGAAGATCGGCATCCTCTACGGGATCACGGCGTTCATGTTCTTCCTGGTCGGGGGCGTCGAGGCGCTCCTGATGCGCGTGCAGCTGGCGCGACCAGACCAGAACCTCGTGTCGGAGGCCGTGTTCAACGAGCTCTTCACGATGCACGGCGTGACGATGGTCTTCCTCGTCGTCATGCCCCTGTCGGCGGCGTTCTTCAACTACTTCATCCCGCTCATGATCGGGGCCCGCGACGTCGCGTTCCCGCGGCTGAACGCGTACAGCTACTGGGCGTTCCTGTTCGCCGGGATCTTCATCTACTCGAGCTGGTTCCTCGGCGGCGCGCCGAACGGCGGCTGGTTCGGCTATCCGCCCAACTCGGTCCTCGATCCCACCCGGGGGATGACGTTCTACTCGCTGGGCCTGCTGATCGCCGGCATCGCGTCGACCGTCTCGGCGATCAACCTGGCCGTCACGGTCCTCAACATGCGGGCGCCGGGGATGACGCTGTTCCGCATGCCGGTCTTCGTGTGGATGGGCCTCGTCGTGCAGCTGCTGCTCGCGTTCTCGATGCCGATCGTCACGATCGGCCTGGTCGAGCTGTTCTTCGACCGCCGGTTCGGGACGCATTTCTTCGACGCGGCGGCGGGCGGGTCGCCGGTGTTGTGGCAGCACCTGTTCTGGTTGTTCGCGCACCCCGAGGTGTACATCCTCGTCCTGCCCGCGATGGGGATCGTCTCCGAGGTCCTCCCCGTCTTCTCCCGCAAGCCGCTGTTCGGCTACCAGTTCGTCGTGTTCAGCGGCATCGCGATCGGCTTCATCGGCTTCGGCGTGTGGGCCCACCACATGTTCGCGGTCGGGCTGGGGCCGATCGCCAACACCGCCTTCGCCGTCTCGACCATGATCATCGCGGTGCCGACCGGGGTAAAGATCTTCAACTGGCTCGGCACGATGTGGAAGGGCGACATCCGATTCACGACGCCGATGTTGTTCTCGGTCGGGTTCATCGCGATGTTCGTCATCGGGGGCTTGTCCGGGGTGACGCACGCGGTCGTCCCGTCCGACTATCAGCAGACCGACACGTACTACATCGTCGCGCACTTCCACTACGTGCTCTTCGGCGGGGCGATCTTCGGCCTGTTCAGCGGCATCTACTACTGGTGGCCCAAGGTGTTCGGCCGGATGCTGAACGAGCGGACCGGCAAGGTGAACTTCTGGCTGCTGTTGATCGGCTTCAACATGACCTTCGGGCCGATGCACGTCCTCGGCCTCCAGGGAATGCCGAGGCGGATCCAGAGCTACCCCGCCTCGCTCGGCCTGAACTTCTGGAACATGGTTTCGACCATCGGCGCCTTCCTGATCGCGCTCGGCGTGCTCGTCTTCCTCGTGAACGCGGTCGCCAGCTTCCGGAGAGCCAAGGAGATGGTTGCCGACCCGTGGGACGCGCGGACGCTCGAGTGGGCGACGTCGTCGCCCCCGCCCGATCACAACTTCGACGAGGTCCCGGTCGTCCACTCGCTCGACGAGCTGTGGCACCGCAAGTACGCGGAGACCCACGGGGGCCGGGTGGTGCCGGTGCCGGCCGGCGGGTCCGGGGCCGAGTCCCACGAGGACCACGGCGGCGGCCACGGCATCCACCTCCCCGGGCCCTCATACTTCCCGCTCGTGGCCGCGCTCGGGCTGCCCATCATCGGCTACGGGCTCATCTTCGCCTGGTGGCTCGTCGGTGTCGGGGTGCTGGTGATGCTCGCGGGCCTGTACGGCTGGGTCCTGGAGCCCTCGGCGGAGTGAACGACTGATGGCCGCGATCGAGCACGCGGACGGCGGCCACGCCGCCGTCCAGGAGCACGCCACCAGCACGGGGCTGCCGAACGTCAAGCTCGCGATGTGGCTCTTCCTGGCCTCGGACTGCTTGCTGTTCGGCGCCCTGATCTCGACCTACGTGTTGTACCGGGGCGCGAGCGTCACGGGCCCGTATCCCGACGACGTCTTCGACATCCCGTACACCTCGGTCTCCTCGTTCGTCCTGCTGGCCAGCTCGCTCACCATGGTGCTGGCGCTTGCGGCGCTGCAGCGTGGGGACGTCGGTCGCTCGCGCGTGTGGCTGCTGGCGACGGCGCTGCTGGGGATGACCTTCGTCGGCGGTCAGGTGTACGAGTTCACCACCTTCTACGACGAGGGCCTCGCGCTCACGTCGAACGTGTTCGGAACCTCCTTCTACGTCATGACGGGGTTCCACGGCGCGCACGTCAGCGTGGGGATCCTCATGCTGCTCTCGTTGGTGTCGTTCTCGATCTCGGGCCGTCTCGGCCCGGAGCGGGCCGAGACCGTGGAGCTCGTCGGCCTGTACTGGCACTTCGTCGACGTCGTCTGGATCGTGATCTTCACCGTCGTGTACCTGATCCCGACCGGGAGCGGGCCCGGCTGATGGCGACCACGGAGGAGACGCCGGTCCAGCGGCCCCAGCCGGCTGCGGGACTGCGCTCACACACGCGGCATCCCAGCCCCAAGGAGTACGTCCGTATCGCGATCATCCTCGGGGTCGTGACCGCCGCCGAGGTCGCCATCTACTACATCGACTGGATCCACGAGAACGAGCTGCTGGTCCCGCTGCTGTTCCTCTTCGCGGCGATCAAGTTCACCCTCGTCGTCCTGTGGTTCATGCACCTGCGGTTCGACAGCAGGACCTATGCGCGGTTCTTCGTCATGGGGCTCGCCGGCGCGATCACGCTCTTCCTGGTCGTGCTCATCATCTTCCGGACGTTCGCGGGCTAGCGCGATGCCCGCCGTCCACGTGCACCCGGACGTCTGGCTCCTCCTCGGAGGGATCTGGGCGGCGTACCTCGTCGCGGTTCGCCGGCACGTCCCGAGCGGGGCCGGCGAGCGCGGCGACCGCCGGCGACGGGTCGTGCTGTTCTCGGCCGGCGTGGCGGTCCTGCTGCTCGGCTCGTCCTGGCCGGTCCACGATCTGGCCGAGCGCTACCTCTACTCGATCCACATGGTGCAGCACCTCGCGTACACGTTGGTCGCCGCGCCGCTGATCGTCGCCGGGATCCCGGCGTGGCTGTGGCGCGCGCTCCTGCGACCGAGCGCGGTGGGTGCGGCATTCGGCTTCCTCACGCGCCCGGTCGTGGCGCTCATCGTCTTCAACGGGCTGTTGTTGTTCACGCACTGGCCCGAGGTGGTCGGCGCGTCGGTCGGCTCGGAATGGATCCACTTCGGGCTGCACGTCCTGATCTTCGGGTCCGCGATCCTCGTCTGGTGGCCGGTGATGTCGCCGCTCCCCGAGCGTCCCGCGCTCAGCCCGCCGGCGCAGATGCTCTACCTCTTCCTCCAGTCGCTCGCCCCGACGATCCCCGCGTCCTTCCTCACGTTCGGGCACACGGTCCTGTACCCGGTGTACGAGACGTTCCCGAGGCTCTGGGGGCTCTCCGCATTGGAGGATCAGCTGATCGCCGGTCTCGTCATGAAGATCGTCGGCGGTCTGATCCTCTGGGGGTTCATCGCGGTGATCTTCTTCAACTGGCACGCGCGGGAGCAGTCGGGATGGGACGCGCTGGCCTATCAGGCCGTCCAACGCGACGTGCGGGCGAGGATCGCGAAGTGAAGCCCGACACCCGCGACCGCCTGGTCCTCCCGATCCTGCTGCCGCTCGGCATCCTGGTCGTGTTCGGACTGGCCCTCTGGGGGTTCTCGCGGCTCCTCCTCGGCATCCACGGCACGGGCGCGACGACGGTCGCGATCGTCGTGGCCGGCGCGATCGTCGTCGTGGCTGCGGTCGCGGCGAGCCGGCCTCAGGTTCGGGCCTCCACCATCCCCGCGATGGTCGGCGCCACGGCGGGCGTGGCGATGCTGGCCGGGGGGATCGCCCTCGCGGTGCTGGCCGGGGGGGAGGGCGGGGAGGAGGGCCCCGGTGCCGTGGTCGACCTCGTCGCCGCGAACCTCGCGTTCGATCCGACGGAACTCGTCGTGCCGGCCGGGGAGCCGTTCTCGATCGCCTTCGACAACCGGGACGCCGGGACCGAGCACAATGTCGACATCTTCGACAACGAGGACCTCTCGGGGACCCCGCTGTTCGAGGGCCAGCTGATCACCGGCGTGTCGCAGGTCACCTACCAGGTCGACCCGCTCGAGGCCGGGCAGTACTTCTTCCGCTGCGTGGTCCACCCCGCGATGACCGGGCGCATCCACGCCCGGGAGGGCGGCGGCGGCGGTGGTGGATCCGGCCCGACGGTGACGGCGCAGAGCCTGGCGTTCGACACGGACACGATCGAGCTGCCCGCGGACGCCCCCTCGACGATCACGTTCGAGAACCAGGAGGCGGGGGTCCAGCACAACATCTCGATCTACTCGAACCCGGAGCTCGCGCAGACGCTCTTCGAGGGGCAGCTCGTCACCGGCCCGGCCACGGTCACCTACCCGATCCCGCCGCAGCTGGCGGGCGAGTACTACTTCCGGTGCGACGTCCACCCGGACATGAACGGAACGGTCATCGTGGACGGCGGCGGTGGCGGACCCGGGGCCACCGGCGCCGGCGGTGGGACCGGCGCGAGCGGTCCCTCTCCCTGACGCGAACGGCTCGGTTCAGGCGAGGGGGCCGGTGGGGAGCACCGCGTCGACGGCGACCGACGCGAACAGCACCGCCAGGTACACGATCGAGAACCGGAACAGGCGCATCGACTCGGTCGGCGAGGCCCGGCGCCACAGGCGGAGCGCGCGCCAGACGAACCCGCCCCCGAGGACGACCGCCGTCGCGGCGTAGACCGGGCCCATGTTCCCGAACGGCACGAGCAGCAGCGAGGTCCCGAACAGCACCAGCGAATAGAGGAGGATCTGCCGTCGGGTCTCCTCGGGACCGCGGACCACCGGCAGCATCGGGATGCCGGCGGCCGCGTAGTCGCCCGTGTATCGCATCGCGAGCGCCCAGAAGTGCGGCGGCGTCCAGACGAACACGATCGCGAACAGGATCCATGCCGGGACCCCGACGGTCCCCGTCACCGCCGCCCACCCGACCAGGGCGGGAACCGCGCCGGCCGCCCCGCCGATCACGATGTTCTGGACGCTCGTGCGCTTCAGCCACATGGTGTAGACGAAGACGTAGAAGGCGATCGCCGACAGCGCGAGGCTGGCGGCGAGCACGTTGACGGCGACGGAGAGGAAGAAGAACGAGATCGCGCCGAGGACGTAGCCGAACGCGAGCGCGTGCTCCGGCGTCACGCGATGGGCGGGGAGCGGGCGCCGACGCGTCCGGCGCATGAGCTCGTCGATGTCCCGGTCGAGGTAGCAGTTGATCGCGTTCGCCGAGCCGGCGGCGATGGCGCCGCCGGCCAGCGTGGCGAACACGAGCCACACGGACGGCATCCCGCGTTCGGCCAGGATCATCGCCGGCACCGTCGTGATCAGCAGCAGCACGATGATCCGCGGCTTCGTGAGCTGGAAGTACGCGGCCGTGGACTCGCGGAGCGAACCCCGCCGCCCGTTGCCGCGCACGTCCGTCTCGGCCGTACGCGAGTCGCCGTGGGTCGCGAACCTGCGGCTCACGGTCGCGATCGCGACGAGGAGGCCCCAGATCAGCGCCGAGAGCGCGACGTGGGCGGTCACGGCCGCGGGCGCGAGCGCGGACCAGACGTTCGCCGCCCCCACCAGCACCTGCGCGCCGAACAGCGCGAGCGCGGCGGTGGACAGGATCACGAGATCGCGGGAGCGATGCACCATGGTGCGGGCGCGGATCGCGAGCCAGATCACCAGCGCGAGCACCACGACGGCGAACACCCGGTGCACGAACATCAAGGTCGCGACCCCGCCGAGCGTCGGCACCAGGCGCCCGTCCATCAGCGGCCAGTCGCGGAAGGCGAGGCCGGCCCCCTCCGCCCGCACGTAGGCGCCGACGATCAGCAGGACGCCGGCCGTTGCCGCCGTCAAGCTCGAGAGCCGGGCGAAGCCCGGGTCCGAGCCGGCGATCCCGGGTCCCTTGGTGGGGAGCCGGACCGTGCAGAACGAGTTCGCCGTGAGGTTGGCGAGCACGCCGAGGAGCACCATCGCCGTCGTGAAGTGCGCCGCGACGATCGTCGCCTCCAGGCCCCCCTCCACCACCACGCCGCCGAGCGCCGCCTGGAAGAAGACGAGGCCGACGGCCGCGAGCGCCGGCCGGAGGATCTGCCGGACGCGCCGGTAGCTCCGCCAGGCCACGAAAGCCTGGACCGACACGAGGACGACGACGACGCTCGCCAGCAGGCGGTGGCTGTACTCGATGATCGCGTGGGCCTCGAGCGGCGGGATCCACCTCCCGAAGCACGTCGGCCAGCCGGGACAGCCGAGCCCCGAGTCCGTCGCCCGCACGAGGCCGCCGACCGCGATGAGCAGCACGGTCGACGCGGTCGTCGCGATCGTGAGCTTCTGGAAGCGGGTCATCCGGTCCACGCGGCCGAGGATGGACGAACGATAACAGTCGTCCCCGCGCGGCCGCGATGCGACGGAGGGTTGCGATACTCAGCGCGTGGCCGCGCATCGTTCCGACGAGCTCCGGGTCGTCGCTCCCGGCATCGACCTCGTACGCGAGCGCGTCGACCCGGCGATCGCGCGGTTCCTCGAGGAGCGGCGCGCCGAGCTGGTCGCGATGGACCCGGGCGCGGCGATCCTCGTCGACGAGATCCGCCGGCTCCTCGAGGCCGGCGGGAAGCGGATCCGCCCGGCCCTGTGCTTCTGGGCCTACCGGGCCGTCGGCGGCCCGGACGAGCCGCCGATCCACCGGGCGGCGGCCGCGCTCGAGCTCCTCCACACGTTCGCGTTGATCCACGACGACGTGATGGACGGGTCGCGCGAGCGGCGCGGCGTTGCGT
>JBOGVL010000075.1:0-9873 GCA_050692535.1 Actinomycetota bacterium
CCGCGATCCTCGGCGAGCGCGAGCTCGCGGGCAGCGTCGCCACACTGCGCCGGCTCTCCGACGGCGAGCAGCGGGAGGTCCCGCTGGCGGATGTGGTGAACTGGCTCACTCGTCCCGACGGGGAGGCCGGATGAGCGACCTGCGAACCGCGATGCGCACCCACGCGTGCGGCGAACTGCGCGCGGCGGACGCGGGTTCGCAGGTGACGCTCTGCGGCTGGGTGTGGCGCCAGCGCGATCACGGTGGCGTCACGTTCGTCGACCTGCGCGACCGCGAGGGCCCCGTGCAGCTGGTGTTCCATCCGGACGAGGCGCCCGGGGCGCACGCGGCGGCCCAGGGCTTCAAGGCCGAGTCGGTAGTCCGGGTCACCGGCGAGGTACGGCGCCGGCCGGAGGGGACCGCGAACGAGGAATTGCCGACGGGCGACGTCGAGGTCGCCGTCGCGAGCGTGGAGATCTTGGCCGAGGCCGACACCCCGCCCTTCGTGATCGAGGATCGGATCGAGGCGTCGGAGGAGCTGCGCCTCCGCTACCGCTACCTCGACCTGCGACGCCCCGAGATGACGAAGGTGCTCGGGCTGCGCCACGCGATCAACCGGATCGTCCGCGAGGAGATGGATTCGCGCCGCTTCCTCGAGATCGAGACTCCGATCCTCGGACGAAGCACGCCCGAGGGAGCGCGGGACTTCCTCGTCCCGTCGAGGTTGTGGCCGGGCACCTTCTACGCGCTGCCGCAGTCGCCGCAGCAGCTGAAGCAGCTGCTGATGGTCGCGGGTCAGGACCGCTACTACCAGATCGTGCGCTGCCTGCGCGACGAGCAGCCCCGCGCCGACCGGAGCTTCGAGTTCACGCAACTCGACGTCGAGATGTCCTTCGTGGACGAGGAGGACGTGTTCTCGGTGATCGAGCCGCTCTACGCGCGGATCGTCCGCGAGACGCAGGGTGTGGAGGTGACCACGCCGTTCCCGCGGATGACGTTCGACGAGATGATGCTGCGCTACGGCTCGGACAAGCCCGATCTCCGCTACGCGATGGAGCTCTCCGACCTGGGCGAGGTGCTCCGGGGCACCGGGTTCCGGGCGTTCGCGTCGGCGATCGAGGCGGGCGGCGTCGTGAAGGGCCTCGCCGCGCCCGGGGGGGCCGACCTCTCCCGCAAGGAGCTCGACGACCTCGTGCAGGTCGCCAGGTCGAGAGGCGCGGCCGGGCTGGTCTGGATCGTGGTCGAGAGCGAGGGCGTCCGCTCCCCCGTCGAGAAGCACCTCACCGCCGACGAGGTCGACGGCGTGCGCAAGGTGACCGGGGCGGGTCCCGGAGACCTCGTCGTGATCGTCGCCGACCGGCCGGACCGTGCCAACGTGGCGTTGGACGGCCTCCGGCGGCACCTCGCGCACCGACTGGGCCTGGTCCCCGAGGGCGAGTGGCGGTTCTGCTGGTACATTGAGCCGCCGCTCTTCGACTGGTCCGACGAAGAGGGCAAGTGGGTCGCCAACCACCACCCGTTCACGTCGCCGCTCGACGACGACCTCGTCCCGGAGACCGCGAAGGCCCGCGCGTACGACCTCACGCTCAACGGCTACGAGCTCGGCGGCGGGAGCATCCGGATCCACGATCCCGGGGTGCAGCGACGCGTGTTCGAGGTGTTGGGATTGACGCCGGAGGAGACGGAGGAGAAGTTCGGCCACCTGCTGCGGGCGTTTCGCCATGGCGTTCCACCCCACGGCGGCATCGCCATGGGGATCGACCGGATCGTCATGCTGATGGCGGAGAAAGAGACGATCCGCGACGTCACCGCGTTCCCCAAGGCGCAGTCCGGCGCCGACCCGCTCACCGGCGCGCCGGCGACGGCCGCCGAGGAGCAGCTTCGCGAGCTGGGGATCGCCGTGATCGCGCCGCCCCCGAAGGAGGAGTCCTGACCGAGCTCACGCCGAAGGACGTGGAACTGCTCACCGGCTCGGACTGTGCGACGTTCGTCACGATGAATCCGGACGGGTCGCCGCACGCGACGATCACGTGGGTCGACGCGGCGGACGGACACGTGCTGGTGAACACCGCCCGGGGGCGCGTGAAGGATCGCAACGTGCGAGCCAACCCCAAGGTGGCCATGTCCCTGATGCGAGGCGGGGACGAGTACGACTGGATCTCGATCTCCGGCACCGTCGTGGACATCGAGGTCGGGGATCGCGCCGAGCGTCACATCGACCAGCTCTCGCACCGATACGACGGGCACGGGTACACGTACAAGCCGGGTCAGGTCCGCGAGATCCTCACGATCCGCCCCGACCGCGTGATCCGCTACAAGGACTGAGCCTCGTGGCCGACGTCCCGCTCGCGGCCAGGATACGACCCAGAACGTTCGAGGAGTTCGTCGGTCAGACACACCTCATCGGACCGGGTCGGGCGCTCACCAACCTGCTCGAGGGCGGTCATCTGCCCTCGATCGTGTTGTGGGGGCCGGCGGGAACGGGCAAGACCACGCTCGCGCACCTGCTGGCCGAGTCCGTGGGCGCCGACCTCGTGCAGCTTTCGGCCGTCTCGTCGGGCGTCGCCGATGCCCGAAAGGTGATCCAGCAGGCCAAGGGCGGCCTGTTCCGCACCGTGTTGTTCGTGGACGAGGTCCATCGGTGGTCGAAGGCCCAGCAGGACGTCCTCCTTCCCGCCGTCGAGGAGGGGATCGTGACGCTGATCGGGGCGACGACCGAGAACCCGTACTTCTCGCTCGTCACGCCGCTGCTGTCGCGCTGCATCCTCCTCCACCTGGAGCCGCTGGCGCCGGACGACCTCCGGGCCCTGCTCCTGCGGGCCCTGACCGATGAAGACCGCGGGCTCGGCAAGGAGGGCGTCGAGCTCTCGGACGAGGCACTGGATCACCTCGTCGAGGTGGGGGGCGGCGACGCCCGGATCGCGCTCACGGGACTCGAGGCGGCCGTCCTCGCCGCGCGATCGGCCGGCGAGGACGAGGTCACCCGCGATCGGGCGGCCGACGCCGTGCAGCAGAAGGCGATCGTGTACGACCGGCAAGGCGACGCGCACTACGACGTGATCTCCGCGTTCATCAAGAGCATCCGCGGCTCGGATCCGGACGCGGCGCTGTTCTGGCTCGCCCGGATGCTGGAGGCCGGCGAAGACGCCCGATACGTCGCGAGGCGGATGGTCGTGCACGCGAGCGAGGACATCGGCCTCGCGGACCCGCGGGCGCTGCTCGTCGCGGTCGCGGCCGCCCAGGCGGTCGAGTACGTGGGGCTGCCCGAGGCGCAGCTCAACCTCGCGGAGGCCGCCGTGTACCTCGCCCGCGCCCCGAAGTCCAACAGCGTGGTCGCCGCCCTCGGCCGCGCGAAGGAGGATGCCGCCTCCAGCGATCCCGTGCCGCTCCACCTCAAGGAGCCGGGGCACCCAGGCCTCAAGAAGCTCGGGTATGGGAAGGGCTACAAGTACCCGCACGACTTCCCCGGCCACCGGGTGGACCAGGAGTATCGGCCGGTACGCTTCCAGGGCAACCGGTACTACGAACCAAGCGGCGAGGGCGAGGAGCGAGGCGACCCCGCGGACTGAGGCCCGGCCGCCGTGGGTATGATGCCCCGCACCCGGAGCCGAGGAGACGCCATGATCGCAGCGCTCGACGGAGGAGACGTCGCCCTCATCGTCCTGTCGGCGTTCTGGGGGCTGCTGGTCTTGTTCCTCTGTGTCGTGCTCATCAACACGTTTCGCGTCCTGGAGAGCACCAAGATCCTGATCGACGGCATCCGCGAGGAGACCGTGCCGCTGCTCACCGAGGTCAAGGGGTCGGTCGAGCGCACCAACCGCGAGTTGGATCGGGTCGACGGGATGCTGGTCTCGGCCGGAGAGATCGTGGCCCGCGTCTCCCGGATCTCCGGGCTCGTCGAGCAGGCGGCCTCGGGCCCCCTCGTCAAGCTGATCTCGGTCGGCGCCGGTCTCCGGAAGGCAACCAGCCGCTTCGGCGGCAAGAGGGGCAAGGCCTCCGCGTGACCCTCGGACCATGAGGCGCATCTTCTGGCTCGCGCTCGGCTTGGGCGCCGGCGCGGCCGGCGCGATCATGACGACTCGGTTCGCGCGGCGGCAGGCGCGCAAGGTGGCCCCGGCGACCCTCGCGCGCGAGGCGCGGGGCGGACTGATGGACCTGGCGAAGCTCGTGTCCGAGTCGCTCGCGGAAGGCCGCGAGGCGATGCGGGAGAAGGAAGAGGAGCTGCGCCCCCGGTAGCCGTCGACGACGGCGGGTCGATCGACCGCCGCCGGTAGACTCTCCCGCCATGGAGGGCCGGCGGATCCGCGAGACGTTCCTGCGCTTCTTCGAGGAGCGAGCTCATCGCGTCGTCCCGTCGTCCTCACTGATCCCGCCGCCGGAGTCCGGCCTGCTCCTGACGAACGCGGGGATGAACCAGTTCATCCCGTACTTCCTCGGGCATACGACGCCGCCCTTCGCGCGCGCGGTCACCGTGCAGAAGGTCTTCCGGGCGCTCGACATCGACAACGTCGGGCACACCGCCCGGCACCTGACGTTCTTCGAGATGCTCGGCAACTTCTCCTTCGGCGACTACTTCAAGAAGGAGTCGTGCGCCTGGGGCTTCGAGCTCGTCACCGAGGTCTGGGGTGTCGACCCGGATCGCCTCTGGGTCTCGGTCTACGAGACCGACGACGAGACGATCGGGATCTGGCAGGACATCGGGGTTCCACGCGACCGGATCGTCCGTCGGGGCAGGGAGGACAACTACTGGTGGACGCACGCGGCGGGGCCGGCCGGACCCAGCTCGGAGATCTTCGTCGACCGCGGCCCGAAGTACGGGGCCGAGGGCGGCCCCGACGTCGACGAGGACCGCCACATGGAGATCTGGAACCACGTCTTCATGCAGGACGAGGTCGACGACGAGGAGACGATCCTGCGCGAGCTGCCCGCCAAGAACATCGACACGGGTTCGAGCATCGAGCGCGTGGCGACGGTCCTGCAGGAGGTCGACAACGTATTCGAGACGGACCTGCTCGGGCCATTGATCGAGGTGGCCGAGTCGCTCTCCGGGTGGACGCACGGGACGGACGATCGCACCGACGTGTCGTTGAAGGTCGTCGCCGACCACGGGCGCGCGACGGCGTTCCTGATCGCGGACGGGGTCCAGCCCTCGAACGAGGGTCGCGGATACGTCCTGCGCAGAATGCTCCGCCGGGTCGTGAGCCACGCGCGCCGTCTGGGCATCGAGCAGGACGTGATGCCGCCGATCGTCGAACGCACCGTCGAGCTGTTCGGCGACGCCTATCCCGAGCTCGTAGAGAACCGGGCGTACGTCGAGCAGGTCGCGATGTCGGAGGAGGAACGGTTCGCAGGGAGACTCCGGCAGGGGATGACGCTCTTCGAGGAGGCCGTCGCCGCGTCCCGTGCGGGGGGCGCGGTCGCCGGCGACGTGGTCTTCAAGCTCCACGACACGTACGGCTTCCCTAAGGAGCTCACGCGCGAGCTCGCCGCGGACGCCGGTCTGGAGATGGACGAGGCGCGGTTCGACGAGCTGATGAACGAGCAACGACAGCGAGCGAGGCGCGCGGCGAAGAAGGGCCGGGCCGACGAGGAGCTCGCCGAGGTCGCCGCGGAGGCGGGTGGGACGGAGTTCGTCGGTTACGAGCACCTCGACGCCGACGCGAAGCTCGTCGCGGTCCTCGGCGACGACGGCCGCGAGCTCGTGGCGCAGGAGGGGCAGGAGGTCCGCTTCGTCCTGAACCGGACTCCCTTCTACGCGGAGTCCGGCGGCCAGGTCGGGGACCGGGGGGTCGTCCGGGCGCCCGGCGGCACGATCCGCGTGACGGACGCGCAGCTCGGCCCCGGCGACGTGATCGTGCACGCCGGCGTCGTGGACTCGGGCGAGATCCGGGAGGGGGAGGAGGTTCACGGCGAGGTCGACTCCCATCTCCGCGAGGCGACGGCGCGGGCGCATACCGCGACGCACATCGTCCACTGGACCCTGCGGCATCTCCTCGGCGAGCACGCCCGCCAGGCGGGGTCGCTCGTCGCGCCCGGCCGCCTCCGCTTCGACTTCCCGCATCACTCAGCGGTCGGGTGGGACGCCCTCGAGCAGGCCGAGGAGATCGCGAACGCGAAGGCGTCGTCGGACGAGCAGGTCACGATCTACGAGACCACTTTCGACGAGGCGAAGAACCAGGGCGCGATCGCGCTGTTCGGCGAGAAGTACGGGGACTTCGTTCGCGTCGTCGAGGTCGGCGACTATTCGATCGAGCTCTGTGGAGGCACGCACGTGCACCACACCGGGCACATCGGGACCGTGCGGATGCTGCACGAGGGTTCGATCGGCGCCGGGATGCGCCGTGTCGAGGCGGTCGTCGGCCAAGAGGCGCTCCGCGAGATCAACGTCGAGCGCGAGGCGCTGCGGGCGGTGGCCGAGGTCCTCGGAACCGATCCGAAGGGAGCGGCCGAACGCGCTCGCCAGCTCGTCGAGCGGCTGAAGCGGCTCGAGAGCGAGCAGGGCAAGACGGACAAGGAGCACCTCCGACGCCTGGCGGAGGAGTGGGCGAGCGAGGCGCCGGTCGTGGGGGGCGTCCGCCTGGTGACCCGGCTCCACGACGCGTCGGCGGACGAGCTCCGGGTGCTCGCCCAGGACGTCGCGAACCGACTGGAGACCGGCGACGGGGCGGCCGTCGTCCTCGCCACCGGGCAAGGAGGCAAGGCCCTCCTCGTGGCGGCGTGCTCGAAGAACCTCCAGGCCCGCGGGGTCACGGCGCCGGAGCTGTTGAAGCCCGCCGAGGAGCTCATCGGCGGGGGCGCCGGCGGCAAGCCGGGGCTCGCGTTCGCCGGCGGCCCGCGGGGTGACGCGTCGAAGCAGGCGCTCGATGCGATCGAGCCGCGATTGCGGGAGCTCCTGGGCGTGCGATGAGCGGGCGGGGCCGCGTCCTGGGCCTCGACCTCGGCGACGCGCGGATCGGCGTCGCCGTCTCCGACGACGAGCGGCGGCTGGCCGTCCCGGTCGGGACGGTCCGGACCGGCGCGCCGGCGGATCTGAAGGCGATCGCGGCGCTCGCCGAGGAGCACGGCGCCACCCTTATCGTCCTCGGACATCCGCTCCTGCTCTCGGGCGAGGCGGGGGAGCGGGCCCATCACTCGGAGCGATTCGCCGGCGCGCTTCGCGGCCTCCTCGGGATCCCCGTCGAGCTGCACGACGAGCGCCTGTCGACGGCCGAGGCCGACCGAGCGCTGCGGGACGCCGGAGCGACCGGGCGTGAGCGGCGGCGTGTGATCGACCGCTCCGCGGCGACGATCATCCTGCAGTCCTGGCTGGACGCGGCGCGCGGGTAGCACCGAGGGCCACCGTGGGAACAGGCCCCCCGAGTATGCTCCCTGGCCGATGCAGGACATCGCACCCCCGAGCACCCAGACGCCGCCCGGCCGCCATCGGGCGTCGCGGCGGGGGGGCTGGGGGCTCCGCATCGGGCTGGTGGTCGCCCTTCTCCTCCTCGGGCTCGGCATCGCGGCCGTCCGCTACTACGACTGGTGCCAGGGAGCCTCCGGCCCGCGGGAGCCGGTGCCCTTCGTCGTCGCCGAGGGCGCGAACGGCTCGCAGATCGTGGACGGGCTGCACGAGGAGGGGGTGGTTCGCTGCGGGATGGTCTCGAAGTGGCTGCTCCGCGGCAGCGGACTCGAGGGCGAGTTCCGCTCGGGCACGTTCGACCTGACGACGAATATGACCCCCGACGAGGCGTTCGAGGCCCTCACCCGGCCTCTGCCCGAGTCGCCGACGGTACGCCTCACGATCCCCGAGGGATACCGGCTCACCCAGATCGCCGAGCGCGTCGAGGAGGCGCTGGGCATCCCTCAGGGCCGGTTCCTGAGGGAGGCGGCCGAGGGCGGCTGGGCGCTCCCCCCGTACCTGCCGGAGGACGCCTCGAGCATCGAGGGTTTCCCGTTCCCCGAGACCTACGAGTTCTTCGAGGACGGCACGAAGTCCAAGGACGTCATCGACCGGCTGCTGCAGCAGTTCGGGACGGAGGCCGAGTCGTTGCCCTGGGAGAACGCGGAGGGGCTCGGCGTGACGCCGTACGAGGTGGTCACGATCGCGTCGATGATCGAGAAAGAGGCCGCGCTGGAGGAGGAGCGCGCGGTCATCGCCGGCGTCATCTACAACCGGCTCGACGAGGAGATGGCGCTGGGGATCGACGCCACGCTGCTGTACGACGATCCGACCCCCGACGGACAGCTGTCCTTCTCCG
Organism: Actinomycetota bacterium; assembly: GCA_050692535.1. GTDB lineage: Bacteria > Actinomycetota > UBA4738 > UBA4738 > HRBIN12 > CALGFI01. The sequence continues at coordinate 8,217 of JBOGVL010000075.1, forward strand.
ACCTGGAGTTCGACAGCCCGTACAACACCCGGATCAACGCCGGGCTGCCGCCGACGCCGATCGCGAGCCCCGGGCTCGCGTCGCTGCTCGCGGCGCTCGAGCCGGCCGACACGCCGTTCTTCTATTACGTGCTCTGCGGTGCGGACGGGCACCACGAGTTCGCGGAGACCCTCGAGGGACACGAGCAGAACCGAGCCAGCTGCGGTGAGTGAGGGCGAAGCGCCGGGGCGGCTTCGCGGTTCCACGCACGTCGTCGGGGTGATCGGCTGGCCGGTCGCGCACAGCCTGTCGCCCGTGATCCACAACTCCGCCTTCGCCGCCCTGGGCATCGACTGGGTCTACGTGCCGCTCCCGGTCCCGCCGGGACGGGTCCCGGAGGCGCTCGGGGGGCTCGCGGCCCTCGGCCTGGTGGGCGCGAACGTGACGATGCCGCACAAGACCGAGGTGGCCGACCTCGTGGGCGACCTCGCGGAGGACGCCGAACGCCTGCAGGCCGTGAACACGGTGGTCGTCGGGCCGGACGCCCTCGCCGGCCACAACACCGATGCCCCGGGGTTCGACCGGTTCCTCCGGCGGGACGCGGGATTCGATCCCGAGGGTCGGCGTGCTCTGCTCTTCGGCGCCGGGGGGGCCGCGCGCGCCTGCGCCCTCGCCCTCGCCCGCGGTGGGCTCGGCTCGCTGAGGGTGGCGCTGCGCGACCCGGCACGGGCGGCGGGGCTCCGGTCCACGGTCGCCGATTTCGACGTCGAGCTCGACGTCGTGGCGTTCGAGGAGGCGGCCCGGGTGACGGCGGACCTGATCGTGAACGCGACGCCGCTCGGCGCGCACGGAGAGGAGCTGCCGCTGCCGCCGCTCGGCGACGACGTGCTCGCCGTCGATCTGCTCTACCGGCCCCGGCAGACGCCGCTGCAAACGGCGGCGCGGGCCGCCGGGGGGACGGCGTTCGGCGGCATGGGGCTGCTGCTGCACCAGGCGGCGCTCTCGTTCGAGCTGTGGACCGGGCAGCCGGCGCCGCTCGACGTGATGTCCGCGGCCGCCCTCGCCGAGCAGACCTCGAACGCCCAGGGGTAGGTGCGGCCTTCGGCCGCGTCCGAGCCTCGACGAGGTCGTTCGCCCCCCGACCAACGCCGGTACCTCAAGCGCGCTCGACCCGGCTCCGATGCTTCCTGAAGACCATCACGATGGAAGACTTCAACGCGCTCGCGGCGGCGCTGGGGGCGGGCATCCTCGACGTTCGCGGGTGCCTGATCCTGTCCAGCGACGGCCTCGTTCTCGGCGCCCACCCCGAGACCGCAGAGGCGGACGTGCGGCCTGCCCGGATCAAGATCGCCGCGCTGGGCGATCCGGAGCGCGGGTTCCTCCAGTTCGGCACCGAGGTCTGGTGCTACGTGCGTCGCGGTCCCTACGCCGCCCTCTCCGTCACGGGCACCGCCGTGCGGCCCGGGCTCGTCATCGACCAGATGGAGCAGGTGCTGCTCGCCGCCGAGGAGTCCCGGTCCCGGCGCGAGGGCCTGCGGTTCGACACCGCGGGCGCGTCGCCGCCGGCGCCGACCACCAAGCCTCGCACCCCGCTGCATCCCGATCCCAAGTCGGCGGAGGACCCCGTCGTGGTTCGGGTCGACCGCGCCCCCGTCGCGGCCGCGCCGCCGGCGGTGGC
>JBOGVL010000076.1:0-9860 GCA_050692535.1 Actinomycetota bacterium
GACCGCAGCCGAGTCGGCCGCCTCGGCTGCCGAGCTCCTCCTCGAGGACGCCGCGGGCCTCGGCGAGCGCCTGGCCGAGGCCGTCCTCGATCGTGGCGTCGTGGCCGTGCTCGGCCGCGGCCCGGCGCGGGCGGCTGCCGAGATGGGGGCGCTGACCCTGAAGGAGAGCGGGGTGATGGCGGAGTCGTTCGCGACCGCCGCGTTCCGTCACGGGCCGTTCGAGCTCGCCGGGCCTGACCTCGCAGCCGTCGTCATCGCGACCGAACCCGAGACCCGCGCCCTGGACCTCGGCGTGGCGTCCGACCTCGTCAGGGCGGGGGCCTCCGTGGTCGTGCTCGGGCCGGACGGCTCGGCCCCGGACGGAGCCCTCGGCGTGCCGATTCCGCCGGTCGACCGCCTGCTGGGTTCGGCGGTGTCGATCGTGCCGATCCAGCTGCTCGCCTGGCGGCTCGCGATCGAGCGCGGCCGGACTCCCGGCGTCTACACGCGAGCGTCCAAGGTGACGACCCGTGAATGACCGCCTCCGGGTCGCCTTGACGTTCGACGCCGAGCATCCGGACCGCCCCCACGCCCCGGCGGACGCGGCCGAACGCATCCTGGACGCCCTGCGCGAGGCCGGGGCCCGGGCGACGTTCTTCCTCCAGTCGCGTTGGGCGATGGCCGAGTCCGAGCTGGCGCGCCGGATGGCCGACGACGGCCACCTGATCGGCAACCACTCGACGTACCACGCCCGCCTGCCGCTGCTCTTCGACGAGGGTCTGCGCGCCGACATTCGAGGCAGCGGCGAGACCATCGCCAAGCTGACCGGCGCCGACCCCCGTCCGTGGTTCCGCTGCCCGTTCGGGGACGGCCACGACGACCCACGCGTCCTCGGGACCCTCGGCGATCTCGGCTACCACAACGTCCACTGGCACGTGAGCGCGGAGGACTGGGAGCCGTGGCGCACACCCGACGAGATCGCGCGCACCGTGGTCGACGACGCCACGGCCCACGGCGACGGCGCGGTCGTCCTCCTCCACACGTGGCCGGGTGCCACCGCGGAGGCCGTGACGCTGGCGCTCGCGACGGCCGGCGAGGCGGGTGTCTCGTTCGTGACGGTCGATCAGCTGGAGGAGCTGCCATGAGCCGCCCGGCCGTCATCGCGATCGACGGCGGGGGCTCGAAGATCGACGCCGCGGCCGTGGCGCGGGACGGGACGCTGCTCGGCTGCGCGCGCGTGCTCGCCGCCGACGCGAACGGGCAGGAGCCGGGCCATCTGAGCGGCGTGGCCGCGGCGCTCGAGGCCGTCTGCCGTGCGTCGGGCCTCGACGCCGAGCGGCGGCCGCTCGCGTCGCTCGGGGCGTTCTGCCTTGCGGGCGCCGACCTCCCGGTGGACGACCGGCGGATCCTGCGGTGGATCGAACGCCACTCCTGGACCACGCGCACGCTCCTGCGAAACGACACTTTCGCGGTCCTGCGCGCGGGGACCGACCGCACGTGGGGCGTCGGGGTCGTGTGCGGGTTCGGCACCAACTGCTCCGCGGTATCGCCCCGCGGTACGACCTACCGCCTGCCCGCCCTCGGATCGATCGCCGGAGACTGGGGCGGCGGTTCCGACATCGGCGAGGCCGCCCTGTGGTACGCGATCCGCTCCGAGGACGGCCGCGGCGCACGAACGGCGCTCGCCACCAGCGTGCCGGCGCACTTCGGCCTTCGCCGACCGCGTCAGGTGATGCAGGCGATGTATCTCGGGCGGCTGAGTGAGGGCCGCGTCTCCGAGCTCCCGCCGCTGGTGTTCCGGGCGGCGGCGGACGGGGACGAGGTCGCCCGGTCGATCGTCGACCGCCAGGCGGACGAGGTGGTGACGATGGCCGGCACGGCGATCCGCCGCCTTCGGATGGCGAGCCTGGACGTGGACGTCGTCCTCGGAGGCGGCATCTTCCGCACCGGCTTCGCCCCCTTCTTCCGCCGGATCGAGCTGGGGCTGGAGGCCGTGGCGCCTCGGGCGACCGTGACGGTGCTCGCGGCGCCCCCGGTGGTCGGCGCCGTCCTGCTCGGGCTGGATCGGATCGGCGCGACGCGCGACGCCAAGGCCCGCGTCCGACGTGCGCTGACCGACGAGGCGCTCGCGGGAGCCGTCGGACGGCGAGGCCGCCGGGCAGGCGCGCGCACGACATGACCGGTGAGCGGCGATAGGAAAGGGGAGCGATGTCGCGGATCGTCCTGGATGGCGTCACCAAGGTCTACGGGAACGACGTCGTGGCGGTCGACGATGTCTCCCTCGAGATCGGCGACGGCGAGTTCATGGTCCTCGTCGGGCCGTCGGGATGCGGCAAGTCGACGATCCTGCGCATCCTCGCCGGCCTGGAGGAGGTCACGGCGGGCGAGGTCTTCATCGGGGAGCGCCAGGTCACCGACCTGCCGCCGAAGCAGCGCGACATCGCGATGGTGTTCCAGAACTACGCCCTGTACCCGCACATGACGGTCGAGCAGAACCTCGGGTTCGGGCTCAAGCTTCGGAAGACCCCCGCCGACGAGCGGCGACGAAGGGTCGTCGACGTGGCCAGGATCCTCGGGCTCGACACCCTGATGGAGCGCAAGCCCGGCGAGCTCTCGGGCGGGCAGCGGCAGCGGGTCGCGATGGGGCGGGCGATGGTTCGGGAGCCGCAGGCCTTCCTGATGGACGAGCCGCTGTCGAACCTCGACGCGAAGCTCCGCGTGCAGATGCGGGCGCAGTTCGCCAAGCTCCACGAGCGGCTGCGCACCACCACGGTGTTCGTGACCCACGATCAGGTGGAGGCGATGACGCTCGGCCAGCGCGTCGCGGTCCTTCGCGACGGGGTCTTGCAGCAGGTCGACACCCCCCAGCGCCTGTACGAGCGCCCGATGAACCTGTTCGTCGCGGCGTTCATCGGGTCGCCGCCGATGAACCTCGTGAGCGCGGAGATCGCCGAAGGAACCGTCCGGTTCGCGGGCTTCGAGATCCCGGTGCCGCCCGATCGCGACCTCGGAGGGCTCGACGGCCGCGACGTGGTCCTCGGGATCCGGCCCTCGGACCTCCAGGACGCGGACGTGTGGTCGGGCCAGGCATTGCCGACGATCGAGGTGACCGCGGAGGTGACCGAGGAGCTCGGCTCCGAGGTCAACGTCCTGTTCACGATCGACGCGCCGCCGGTGGAGACGGATCAGACGCTGGCCGCAACCGAGGAGGAGCAGGCCGAGATCCCCCTGCTCGCCGAGGAGCCACGGGCGGTCTTCTGCGCCCGCGTCGACCCACGGACGTCGTGCTCGCCCGGTCGCCCGATCCGGCTCTCGGTGGACCCGCGCCGGTTCCACTTCTTCGACCCCGAGTCCGGGCTCGCGCTCGCCCGCGAACCCGCCACCGTCGCGTCCGCCTGAGCCGGGTCCCGTCGCGGGCGGCCGCGGCGGCCGTACACTCGAACGCGATGGTGTCGCTGGAGGGCTTCACGGATCCGTTCCTGGCCGAGATCGTCGGCCAGCCCGACGCGATGCGCCGGGCCGCGGCCGCGCTGGTCGACCAACGTGACGAGCTCGACCGCGTCCGCGAGGCCGGGGGCGCCTCGCGGACGATCGTGTTCACCGGCATGGGAAGCTCGTACGACGCCTGCTACCCGGCGGTGAACGACCTCGCCGGACGCGGCGTGCCGGCGCTGCTGGTCGACACCGCCGAGCTCCTGCACTTCCGCCGGCCGATCCTGAACGAGCACACGCTCGCCGTCATCGTCAGCCAGTCCGGCGAGAGCGCGGAGATCGTCAAGCTCGTGAACGAGATCGCCCGGCAGCGCCTCCGGCCCTTCGTCGTGTCCATCACGAACGGTCTCGGCAGCGATCTCGCCCGCCGGGCGGATGTGATGGTCGACACGTGGGCGGGCACCGAACGCGGGCCGTCGACGATGACGTTCGCGGCGGCCATGGCGACCCTGTCGGGGATCGCCCGACTGCTCGCGGGCGACAGCGTGGAGACCGCCGTCGACCGCACGCGCACGGCCGCCGAAGGCGCCGCGCTGTCCGCCGAGCGCCTGCTGGAGGACCCGCAGAGCGTCGCGACCGACCTCGAGACATGGCACGGCGGGCGCGAGGTGATGGCCCTGATCGGCCGGGGACCCGCGCGCGCGGCCGTTGAGATGGGCGCGCTGACCTTGAAGGAGTCGGGGGTGATGGCGGAGTCGTTCGAGGCCGGGGCGTTCCGCCACGGCCCACTCGAGCTCGCGGGACCCGGCATGACCGCGATCGTGATGGCCACCGAACCCGAGACGCGGCGCCTCGACCTCGGCCTGGCCGCGGACCTCGTGGACACCGGGGCGAACGTGCTGGTGGTCACCCCCGACGGCGAGGCGCCGAAGGGCGCGCGGCCGGTCGCGACGGGCTACCTGGACCGCGCGCTGCTCTCGGCGGTCTCCATCGTGCCCGTGCAGCTGCTCGCCTGGAAGCTCGCGCAGACGCGCGGGCGGACGCCGGGCCAGTACACGCGGGCGTCCAAGGTCACCACCCGGGAGTAGCTCCCGGACACACGGCTCACAGCTTGTAGCCGAAGCGCCGAAGCAGCTCCTTGCGATCCGCGACGTCGGCGTCGGTTTCGACGCCGACGGGCGGTGAGCCGTCGATCACCCCCAGCACGCCGCGTCCCTGCTCCGTCTCCCCGACGAGGATCTCGAGCGGGTTCGCCGTCGCGCAGTAGATCCGGCAGACCTCCGGCACGGCCTTGATCGCGTTCAGGACGCTGATCGGGAACCCCCCTCGGATCGCGATCACGAAGACGTGTCCCGCCCCGATCTCCCGAGCGTTCCGCACGGCCACGTCCACGAGCTCGTCGTCGTTGCCGCTCCGGCGAACGAGGCACGGCCCGCTCGCCTCGTTGAACGCGATGCCGAACTGGAGGCCGGGGACCTGGACGCACGCCTCGTGGAGGTCCTCGACGGTCTTGATGAAGTGGGACTGCCCGACGATGACGTCCAGGCCATCCGGCTTTTCGAACCGAACGATGGTGATCTCCACGCGCCGCCCTCCTCCGGCTCAGAGCACCGCGTCGAGCCGGGAGAGCAGCCCGCCCAACAGGGAGATCCGCGGCACGACGCTCGTCAGGTCGATCCATTCCTTGGGTCCGTGATCGTCTCCCCCCACCGGACCGAGGCCGTCCAGCGTCGGGACCCCGGCCGCCGAGGTCGTGTTGGCGTCCGAGGCGCCCCCGGTCGCGGCGTCACGGAGCTCGAACCCCAGCTCCCGCGCGACGTCGATTGCGAGCGCCGCGAGCCGGGCACCGCCCTCCTTCTTCTCCATGGGCCGATGCCACCCGCCGCCGGCGACCTGAACGACCACGTCGGGTACCGTGTGCGAGTCGGCGATCCGCTCGATCTCCGTCTCGACGGCCCCGAGCGTGTCCTCCTGCGGGGAGCGGACGTCGACCTCGATGGTGCAGCGTTCGGCCACCACGTTCGTCCGCGTTCCGCCGTGCACGAGCCCCACGTTGACGGTGACCCCCGGCCACCGGCCGTTCAGCGCCTGGAGCGCGACGGTCTTGTGCGCCGCCTCGAGGATCGCGCTCCGGCCGCGCTCGGGTTCCACGCCCGCGTGCGCGGCGCGCCCGACGATCTCGATCCGGTAGTCGGAGACACCCTTTCGCGACGACACGATGTCGCCGTTCTCTCGCGCGCCCTCGAGGACGAACGCGACGTCGGCCTCCTGGGCCTGGGCCAGGATCACGTCGCGGGACCACGGAGAACCGATCTCCTCGTCCGGGTTGCAGACGTACGTGACGCGACCGAATCCGTCGAACCCCGCTTCCTGCAACACCTCGACCGCGAAGAAGCCGGTGAGCAGCCCGCCCTTCATGTCCGACACGCCGGGGCCGAGCGCGCGATCGCCCTCGATCCGGAAGGGGCGCTCGGATACCGTGCCGGGATCGAAAACGGTGTCGGTGTGTCCGATCATCAGGATCCGGGGGCCTCCCGACCCGTCGAGGCGCCCGATCACGAGGTCGCCGAGCCTCGGTTCCCCGTCGGTCGGGGCGTGGGAAATCCGCTCGACGGCCCAGCCACGCCCGGCGAACCGCGCCTCGCAGGCGTCCGCGATCTCGTTGACGCCGGCCGGCGTGTACGAGCCGCAGTCGACGTTCACCATCCGCTCGAGCGCCGCGAGGAAGTCCTCGAGGCGCCCGGTGGCGATCCCCTCGAGCACCTTCACATCCATCGCGGGGCGGAGTATAGGGAGTCGGTCCGCCCGTCGCCTTCGACGTCGCGGTGCACGCTCGGCGGACTGCGCGGCCGATAGCATCCGCCGGATGACTGCGCGTGGTGACCTCAACGGCTGGTGGCGGTTTGCCGTCGCGGTGGTCGGGACGTTGGCCCGTGCCTCCCTCCGAATCCGGGTGACCGGCGCCGACCGGCTCCCCGCCTCGGGGCCGGCGATCGTTGCCGGCAATCACCTGAGCGCGCTCGACGGGATCCTGCTCGCCCTGATCGTCGCTCGGGACGGGGCACGCATGACCAGGTTCCTGGTGGCGGCCGAGTTCTTCCGGCAGCGCGTCTTCGGCTGGGCGCTGCGGACGTTCCGGCAGATCCCTCTCCGTCGTGGCGAGGCGGACGCGGACGCCCTCGACGTGGCGATCCGGACCGCTCGCCGGGGCGCGATCGTCGGGATCTTCCCCGAAGGGTTGGTGAACGGGTCTCCGGGCGACGGCCTGCAGCGAGGGCGCACGGGGGTCGCCCGGATCGCGCTCGCGAGCGGGAGCCCGGTCATCCCGGTCGGGATCTGGGGCACCCACCTTCGATATCCCAAGTCGGGCCTCCACTTCCGGCGGCCGTGGCGCCCGACGGTCGGCCTCGCCTTCGGCGCACCGGTCGCCCCCGAAGGAGATCCGGGTTCGGTGGAGGACGTGCAGCGCTTCACCGAGATCGTCATGCAGCGGATCGGGGCGTCCGTCGACGACGCGCGGCGCGTCGCCGGACCCTAGGCGACCTTCGCCTGGGTGCCCTCGAGCACGGCCCGGAGGAACCTCGCGTCGCGCACGGCCGCGCCTCCCGCATCGTTGTTGAAGAAGGCCCACACGTCGCGGGCCGGAAGGTTTGCGATCCGCTCCGCCCATCGGCGCAGCTTGTCTCGACGGTAGTCGGCCCGGAGCCGCGACCCCTGATGGAACCGTACGTAGGACCACCCCCCGGTCACGAGCAGCGGGCCGCGGAAGCCGGGGCGGTCGGCCAGCACCAACGCGAACCCCGCCTCGTCGAGCATCCCGAGCACCTCGTCCGTCAGCCAGGAGGGATCGCGGAACTCCCACGCCGCGTGGAGGTCGGCCGGGATCAGCCCGAGGAACGCCCGAAACCTCGGCACGTCGACCGGGAACCGCGGTGGCAGCTGGAACAGGACCGGCCCGAGCTTCTCGCCAAGCCCTTCGATGCGCTCCCGGAGGAGCCGGACGCCGTCCTCCGCGTCTCGCAGCCGTTTGATGTGCGTGAGGTAGCGACTGGCCTTGACGACGAAGGTGAACCCGGACGGCGCTCGCTCCCGCCACCGACGGAACGTCGCGAGCTCCGGCAGGCGGTAGAACGAGCTGTTCACCTCGACGACCGAGAACTCCTGCGCGTACCGCTCGAGCCACCGGTCCTGCGGAAGGCCCTCCGGGTAGAGGAGCCCACGCCAGTCGCGGTATTGCCACCCGCTCGTCCCGACGTGGATCATCGGTCCGACCGTACCCCGCGACCCGTCCCGCGATGCGTGGGCACCGGGCCTCGGGCATGATGCCCGCGGTGGAGCGCGAGGACGAGGGCCGCGACCTGCAGCCGCCCGCCGACCGGCGGAAGCTCCTGGTGCTGCTCTCGGCGGCGACGTTCTTCGAGGGGTACGACACCTTCGTCCTGTCGTTCGTGCTCTCACTCGTCCTCGGCGACCTCGGCGGGAGCGAGACGCAGGCCGGGTGGATCCGGGCGATCATCGGACTCGGGACCGCGGTGGCCTTCGTGCTCGCGGCCCAGGCCGACCGCATTGGACGGAAGCGGCTGCTCCTGATCACGATCCTCGGCTACGCGGCGTCGTCGCTCCTCACGGCCGTGTCGCCCAACCTCGTCTTCCTCACCGCCGCACAGTTCCTCGCGCAGGTATTCCTCGGCGCCGAGTGGGCGGTCGCGATCACGATGGTGGTCGAGGACTTCCCGATGCGTGAGCGCGGACGGACGCTCGGGATCGTCACGTCCATGAACACGCTCGGCGGGATCTTCGTCGGCCTGCTCGCGTTCGTCGGGCTCCAGTCGACGTCCCTGTCGTGGCGCGCGTTCTATCTGATCAACCTGATCCCGCTGACGCTGATCGCGATCGGACGGCGCGGCTTGCGTGAGACGGAGCGCTACCGGGCGGTCTCGGCCGATCCCGCTAGCGCGCGCCTGGATCACACGAGCGTGTGGGAGCCGTGGAGACCCCCCTACCGTCGCCGCGTGCTCGCGGTCGGGATGCTCACGTTCTTCCGTCACGCGGCGGTGGCGGCGGGCGCGTTCTGGTGGGCCTACTACGCGCAGCAGGAGGTCGGGATGTCCGTCTCGATCTCGGGCCTGTACCTCGCGGCCGCGGGCGTCCTCGGCGCGGTGGGATTCATCGTCGGCGGCCGGCTGATGGATCGATTCGGCCGGATCCCCGTCTTCCAGGTCTACATGGCGGGGACGCTCGCGTTCGGGACCTGGCTCTTCCAGATCCACTCGCGGCTCCTGATGCTTCCCGTGCTCTGCCTCGCGATCTTCTTCGGGCTCGGCTCGGTCGCCGTCACCTCGGCTTTCTCGACCGAGCTGTTCCCCACCTACGTCCGCAGCCGCGCGGCGGCCTGGTGCCGGAACGCGTTCGAGGTGCCCGGCGCGATCGTGGCGCCCCTCATGGTCGGCATCCTCGGCGACCACGTCTCCGGCCCTCTCGGATCGATCGGCGACGCGGTGAGCCTGACCAACGTCGCGCTGATCCCGCCCGCCATGTTCATCGCGTGGCGCTACCTCCCCGAGTCTCGCGGGGCCGACCTCGTCCGTATGGACGCCGAGGCGGTGGCGACGGCATGAGTGGCCGGAGGTTCGCGTTCGCGCTTGCGCTCGCCGCGCTCACGGTCCCGGTGTGCGCCGCCGCCGAGCGTCCCGAGGGCATCGTGGAGCGCTGGCTGATCTCGTTGAACCAGGGGGCGGCGGGAGACCCCGGGAGCTACGCGCCGGCTCGCCTCTCCGAGCGCGTGCTGCCGGGATGGAGCAATCTCGAACCCGGCGAGCTCGACGTGATCGAGGTGGGCCTCGGTCGGGCCACCGGCCGGGCGAGCGTGCCGTGGTTCGCGGAGGTTCCGTTCCGGGTCGTGACGATCGACGGGAAAGAGACGATCGGGGTTGCGTTCGTCGCCCGTCCCGGCGCACGCCCGGCGATCAAGGGCATCGAGACCGGGCGGAACCCCGGTGTCCCATTGCCGTCCGACGGCGGCCCACCGCTCGACCGAGGTGAAGGCCGAGCCTGGGTAGCGGCGTTCGGCGTCGCGGCCCTTCTGATCCTCCTGACGATCGCCGTGATGCGGCTGGCGCCGGATCCCTCGGCGCCCGCTAGTCGAGCACGTCCGACAGGGTGAGGCGCCCGCCGCGGGCGCCGCCCGCGTGGTCCGAGACCCACGCGGCGGCGAGGTCGGCGACCCGCTCGAGCGCGCCGGGCTCCTCGAACAGATGACCCGCACCCGGAACCTCGACCAGGCGAGACTCTGCCGCGAGACGACGCTGGGCCGCTCGGTTGAGCTCGAGCACCGTCTGGTCCTCGCCGCCGACGATCAGCAGCGTCGGCGCCGTGACGCGTTCGAGCGACCCGCCCGCGAGGTCCGGCCGGCCGCCGCGCGAGACGACCGCGGCCACCCGACTGCCGAG
>JBOGVL010000077.1:0-9801 GCA_050692535.1 Actinomycetota bacterium
GAGCTGCCCCGTGGCGATCGGGTGCCGATCGGCACCGACCGCGCCGGCGCCGGCCAGCACGTACGCCAGCGCGTTGAAGTCCTCGCGCCAGGGGAGCTCGAGCCGGGCGCCGGGGGCGACGGTCGCGTGCACGTAGGTCATCGGCGTGTAGGTCCGTCCCGGCCCGTGGTGGCCGGCCAGGTCCCCGGCGATCACGCGGACGAGCGCGCCGGCGTCGGGCGAGGCCAGGAGTGACACCTCCGCGGCGCGAAGGTCCTGATACCGCGGCGCGGCCCACTTCTCGGCCTTGGGGAGGTTCACCCAGAGCTGGGTGCCGTGGAACAGGCCGCCGCTCGCGACCAGCTGCTCCGGCGGCTTCTCGATGTGCAGGATCCCGGCGCCCGCGGTCATCCACTGGGTGTCGCCGTTGGTGATCACGCCCCCGCCGCCGTTGGAGTCCTGGTGCTCGAAGATGCCGTCGATCATGTAGGTGACGGTCTCGAACCCCCGGTGCGGGTGCCACGGCGTGCCCTTCGGCTCGCCGGGCGCGTAGTCCACCTCGCCCATCTGGTCCATGTGGACGAAGGGATCCAGCTCGGCGAGGTCGACGCCGGCGAACGCCCGTCGCACGGGGAACCCCTCGCCCTCGAGTCCGCTCGGCGCCGTCGTCACCGCGCGCACGCGACGGCGCCGCGACGTCTCATCGACGGCCGGCACGCGCTCCAGCTGGGTCAGGTCCTCGACGGTGATGGCCGGCACGGCATCCTCCTCCCGCCGACTCGAACTCGCCCGGGCCGGGCGGATATTCCTCGGTCGTACACTCGGCCGATCGGCGAGCGAACCCTCACCGAGCGGGAGCTGAACCGGGCGCTCCTCGCCCGGCAGCTGCTGCTGGAGCGGGCGAAGGTGTCGATCCCGCGCGCGGTCGAGCGCGTCGGGGGCCTCCAGACCCAGTATGCGCCCTCCGGCTACGTCGGCCTGTGGTCGAGGATCGAGGGCCTGGAGCGCGAGCGGTTCACCTCGGCGCTCGAGCGTCGGGCGGTCGTCCAGGGGACGCTGATGCGCATGACGATCCACGTCGTCTCGGCGCGGGACTTCTGGCCGTTCGCCGAGGGCGTTCGACGCGCGAGGCGCGAGTGGTGGCTGCGGTCCACGCGGAGCCGAGGGGCTGCCGGCGCGATGGCCGCGACCGCGAGGCGGCTGCGATCGATCCTCGCCGACGGTCCGCGCCGACGGAGCGAGCTGATCGAGCTCCTCGGCGTGGACGCCTCGACCTGGAACGGCGCCGGCCTGTGGGTCGACCTCGTCCGCACGCCGCCGTCGGGGACGTGGGAGCGGCGAAGCGCCGACGTGTACGGCCTCGCCGAGGACTGGCTCGGGCCCTCCACGGCGACGGAGGTCGAGGGGATCGAGCTCCTCGTGCGCCGCTACCTCGGCGGCTTCGGACCGGGATCGCGGAAGGATCTCGCGAGCTGGTCCGGCCTGCCGCTCGGCGCGCTCGCGCCGGTCCTCGAGCGGCTGCAGCTCCGACGATTCCGCGACGAGCGCGGCGGAGAGCTGCTCGACCTTCCCCGCGCGCCGTTGCCGGATCCCGAGACGCCGGCCCCCGTGCGTTTCCTCCCGACGTGGGACGCGACGCTGCTGGCGCACGCCCGGCGCACGCAGATCCTCCCCGAGCGCCATCGGTCTCGCGTCTTCCACACGAAGACGCCGCACTCCGTGGCGACGTTCCTCGTCGACGGCCGGGTCGCCGGGACGTGGAAACCGGAGCGCGGGCGCGTGCGGCTCGAGCCGTTCGAGCGGCTCCCGCGCGACACGCGGCGTCAGCTCGACGACGAGGCGGAGCGCCTCGCCGCGTTCGTGGCCTAGGTCGGGTCCTGGCTCCGGTCCTCGATCTCCCAGGCGTGATCGAGGACGTGCCACGCGGCGCGCCGGACGTAGAACCGGGGCGTCCACCGCTTCCCGCCGCGCGGGCCCGGCGGGACGCCCTCGCGAGCCGCCCGGGTGAGCGCGTCCAGGACCGCCGCCCGCACCGGCTCGAGATCGTCTCGGTCGGCTCGGTCGAGCTTCCACCCGATCATGCTGAGGTAGCCCTGGTCGGCGCCCAGCACGTGCTCGACGATCCCGTGCAGGTCGCGCCCGCCCCCACGGGGTCCCTTGGTGAGCTCACGGCCGCCGGCGTGCTCGGCGGCGCGGTCGAACGCGCGCCAGGAGGCGCGGAGGATCGCGACGGAGCGCCGGAGGTCGGCGTCCTTCATCGGCGTCGCGTCCGACCGCGGCGAGGCCTCCGGCGCGCCGAAGTCGGTGGAAGGGCCGCCCTTCAGCCGCTCGACCACGCGGGCGTCCGCCGGCGCCGTGAAGCCGAGCCGCGTCCCGCGGAGCACCCGGGCCAAGCGCGGGCCGGAGCCCACGAGCGCCTCGAGCGCGGACGACTCGTCCCGTCCGCTCCTCGCCCAGCCCGGCCAGTCGACGGCGCCGGCGAACACGCGCGTGGCGCCGACCTCGAGGTAGGCGTCGAGCCGAGGCGACCGGCGGGGCATCAGCGGGCGAGCGCGGCCAGGGCGTTGGGCACCGTGTCCTCGGGCGTGACCGGCGACCAGGCGCGCTCGATCCGCCCGTCCTCGTCGACCAGGAACGACGACCGGATGATCCCGATCGTGGTCACCCCGTTCCGGGTCTTCTCGCCCCAGGTGCCCCACGCGAGGGCGACCTCGTGCCCGGGGTCCGAGAGCAGCGGGAACCCGAGCCCGAACTTGCGATCGAACGCGAGCTGTTTGTCCGGCTGGTCCGGCGAGATTCCGACGACGTCGGCGCCGATCCCGGTGAGGTCGCGCCGATGATCGCGAAGGGCGCAGGACTGGCGGGTGCAGCCCGGCGTGTCCGCCTCCGGATAGAAGTAGACGAGCAGCTTCCGGCCCCGGAAGTCATCGAGCCGGACGGTCGTTCCGTGTTGATCGAGCAGCGAGAACGCCGGGGCGGGGTCCCCGGCCTGGGGCTGGTTCATCCCCCCAACGGTACCGGAGGACCCTCGGACCCGGTTCCTCCGGCCTAGGGCTCATGGCGGGGCGGCGAGTTGCCGATGACCAAGTCGTGGAAGCCCGGTCGCCGGCCCAGTTCCTCCGCCACCGCCTTCGGCTGATGTCGCTGACGGCGGTTCTGTTCGTCGCGGAGGCGTTCCTGCTCGCCCTGGCGGGCTTCTGGTGGTGGCCGCTGTCGGTGATCGCGCTCGTCCCGGTCTACCTCCTGGCCCGCGCCACCGTCCTGGGAGGCCCGCTCGATCCCGTCGCGCTCCGCAGCGGCATCCGCGGCGAGGTCCGGGTGGCGGGCCTCCTCGCCGAGCTCGAGCCGGACGGTTACCGCGTCCTGCACGACGTCGACCTCGGCCGGGGCAACGCGGATCACGTCCTGATCGGCCCGGCCGGCGTGTTCGTCATCGAGACCAAGGACTGGGGCGGGCGCTTCTACCCGAGGCGGGGACGGCTGATGTTCAACAACCGGCGGGCCGACGACGTCGTCGGGCAGGTCACGACCGCGGCGCTCGAGATCCGCCGCCGGCTCGAGCTCGCCGGGATCGACGTCTGGGTGCAGGCGGTGATCGCATCGACGAGGGCGAAGGTCTCCGCGAGCCCGATCCGGCTCGGCCACATCACGGCCGTCGACGCGTCCGGGCTCCCGGCGTTCGTCCGCGGCCGCAAGGCGACGCTGGACGCGACGACGGCCGACGGCGTGGTCGCCGCGCTCCTCCGCGACGCGGCCTGACGTCGCCGCGCGGGCTCAGACCAGCTTCGTCGGATCCACGAGCTCGTCGAACTCGGCCTCCGTGAGGGCGCCGAGCGCGAGCGCCGCCTCGCGCAGGCTCGTGCCGTCGTGGTGCGCCTTCTTGGCGATCTCGGCCGCGCGGTCGTAGCCGATCTTCGGGGTCAGGGCCGTGACGAGCATCAGCGAGGAGTTGACGAGCTGCTCGATGCGCTCACGGTCGGGCTCGAGTCCCTCGACGCAGAACTCGCGGAAGGCGCGGCAGACGTCGGCGAGCAGGCGCGTCGAGTGCAGCAGGTTCTTGGCCATCACCGGCTTGAAGACGTTCAGCTCGAAGTTGCCCTGCGACCCGGCGACCTTGATCGCGGTGTCGTTGCCGAACACCTGCACGGCGACCATGGTCATCGCCTCGGACTGCGTCGGGTTCACCTTGCCCGGCATGATCGAGGAGCCCGGCTCGTTCTCGGGCAGGTGCAGCTCGCCGATGCCGGCGCGAGGGCCCGACCCGAGCCAGCGGATGTCGTTCGCGATCTTCATCAGGCTCGCCGCCAGCGTGGCGAGCGCGCCGGACATGAAGACGACGCCGTCGTGGGCGGCGAGAGCCTGAAACGCGTTGGCGGCGGCGCGGAACGGAAGGCCGGTCAGCTCGGCGATCTTGGCGGCGCATGCCTGGCCGAATCCCGGCGGCGCGTTCAGCCCGGTGCCGACGGCGGTGCCGCCGATCGCGAGCTCGTACAGCCCGGGCAGCGCCTGCTCGAGGCGCTCGAGGTCGGCCTCGAGCTGGGCGACGTAACCCCCCAGCTCCTGCCCCAGCGTGAGCGGCACGGCGTCCTGCAGGTGCGTGCGGCCGATCTTCACGATGTCGTGGAACTCTTCCGCCTTGCGCGCAAGGGCGTCGCGGAGCTCGCGGACGGAGGGCACGAGCTCCTCGACGATCATCCGGGCGCCGGCGATGTGCATCGCCGTCGGGAACGTGTCGTTGGAGGACTGAGACAGGTTGACGTGGTCGTTGGGGTGGATCGGCGCCTTCGAGCCCATCCGGCCGCCCGCCAGCTCGATCGCCCGATTCGCGATGACCTCGTTCGCGTTCATGTTCGACTGCGTGCCCGACCCCGTCTGCCAGACGGAGAGCGGGAAGTGGTCGTCCAGCCGCCCGTCGATCACCTCGTCGGCGGCCGCGACGATCAGCCGGCCGAGCTCGGCGTCGAGCCGCTCGCTCTCGGCGTTGGCGAGCGCCGCCGCCTTCTTCAGGACGCCCAACGCCCGGACGATCTCGACCGGCATCCGGTCGGCCTCCGGCCACCCGATCGAGAAGTGGTGGATGGAGCGCTGCGTCTGCGCCCCCCAGTAGCGGCCGGCCGGAACCATGATCGGCCCCATCGAGTCGGTCTCGGTGCGGTCGGTGCTCATGGCGGGAGTCTCGCAGACGGGCGGCGGCGCGGGCGGTACGGTGCCCATCGATGAACGGCGCGACGGACCGGGGCGCCCGCGGCGACCGGTTGGGCGTGTCCGCCGGGACGCGGGTCGGCGTCTCCTTCGTGGTCGGGATCGTGGTGCTGGTCGTGGCGGCGCTCGTCGGCCCGTGGCAGGTCGCCGTCCTGGCGGCGTGGGCGGCGACCGTGGCCGTCTACGTCGCGTGGGTCTGGCTGAGCGTCTGGCCACTGGACGCCGAGGCCACCCGCCGCGCGGCCATGCGCGAGGACTCGTCGCGAGCGGTCGCCGATCTCGTCATCGTCCTCGCGAGCGTCGTGAACCTCGTGGGCGTGGGCTTCGCGCTCGTCGAAGCCGCCGGGCGGACGCGCCTGGCCGCGGGGACCATCAGCGCGTTCGTGGTCCTGAGCGTGTCGCTCTCGTGGGCGGCCGTCCACACGCTGTTCGCGCTCCGGTACGCCCACCTGTATTACGGAGGGGGTGGGGGGATCGAGTTCGGCGACGAGCCGCCGGACTACGCGGACTTCGCGTACTTGGCGTTCACGCTCGGGATGACCTACCAGGTCTCGGACACCCCGCTCACCGCGAAGACGCTTCGCCGGACCGCGCTCCGCCACACCCTGCTGTCCTATCTGTTCGGCGTCGTGATCGCCGCGACGGTCATCAACGTGGTCGCGGGCCTGTTCCGCGGTTGAGGGCAACGGCGGCGCGCCGGAGACGTTCGAACAGGGTGATGGCCTTCTCGACGCTGGTCGCGTGGGCGCTGCTCTCCGCCTCGGTGGCGGGCGCGGCCGGGGGTCCCGGGTTCGCCGGCTCCTCCGGGGACGCCGGCTCGCCGGGACCGTCGGACGTGGTGGCGCAGCCGGCAGGCGCGCTGCCGGGGATCGACGTCTCGCACCACCAGGACGACATCAACTGGGCGAAGGTCGCGGCCTCCGGGAAGCGGTTCGCGATCGCCAAGGCGACCGAGGGTCGCACGTTCGTCGACCCGCTGTACTCGATCAACAAGCTCAACGCGCAGGCGAACGGGATCGTGTTCGGCGCCTATCACTTCGCCCAGCCCGACGGCGGCGCCAACGACCCCATCGTCGAGGCCGACCACTTCGTCGACACCGCCCAGCTGATCCCGGGCAACCTGATCCCCGTCCTGGACATCGAGCGGACCAACGGGCTCACACAGGCCGAGATCACCGAGTGGATCCTCCGCTGGCTCGACCGCGTCACCGAGCGGCTCGGGGTGCGCCCGATGGTCTACACGAGCCCCGCCGGCTGGGAGAGCCGGACCGGGGACACGACCGCCGTCGCGCAGGCCGGCTACTCGGTGCTGTGGATCGCGCATTGGGGGGTGGCCGAGCCGAGGCTCCCGGCCGACGAGTGGGGCGGCAACGGCTGGACGTTCTGGCAGCACACCAACTGCGGCGACGTCCCGGGGATCGAGGGATGCGTCGACCTGGACTGGTACGAGAGCGGTGACTTCGCGCCGGTCACGATCCCGAGCCCCGACGTCGCCCCGCCGGTCGCGACGATCACGGCTCCGGGCGAGGTGGACGACCCGGTGACCGTGTCGTTCAACGAGGTGGTGCGCGGGGTCACGCCGGGCAACGTCGTCGTCCTTTCGACGGACACGGCGACGACGGTCGAGACCTCCTCCACGTGCCGATCGGGCAAGGGCGTCGTGGTCGAGTGCGGGACGGGCAACGTCCGGACGGTCGAGCTGCTGCCGCTCGTGCCGCTCGTTCCGGGGGAGGCGTACGAGGCGCTGGTGAACCCGGCCGGCAGCGAGCCGGTGGCCGATCGCAGCGGCAACCCGGCGCCGGCCGCCGCGCTGGCGTTCGCGCCGCCGACCGAGGTCGAGCAGTCCGACGCGGCCGTCGTCGTCGAATGGCGGACGGCCTCCGGTTCGCGCGCCTTCGGGCGGAGCTACGCGGTCGAGCGCGCGGCCGGCGCCCGTGTCTCGTTCGCGTTCACCGGCCGTTCCGTCACCTGGTACACCGCGACCGGGCCCGCGATGGGCAAGGCGGCCGTGTCGATCGACGGGGTCTCGCGCGGCATGTTCGACCAGTACGGGACACGCCTGCGGTTCCGGGAGTCGCGGACGTTCTCGGGTCTGCCGCGCGGCGCGCACACGATCACCGTTCGCGTGCTCGGCACGGGGTCGTCGGCGGCGACGGACACGCAGGTGGTGGTCGACGCGTTCGAGTTCGGCGGCGACGTCGTCGCCAACCCCGCGCTCGAGGCGACGTGGGGGAACGCCGACGCGTCCCAGGCCTCGGGCGGGAGCCTGTCGGCGAGCGACCTGAAGGGGGCCGCCGCGACGTTCACGTTCCGGGGCACCGGCGTCGACTGGATCACGGTCCGCGACCGGCGGCAGGGGCGGGCCGAGATCTACGTCGACGGCGTGCTCGTGCGCACGGTCGACAACTACGCGTCGACCCCGGCGTTCGGCGTGGTGCGCGCGGTGACCGGGCTCGCGGACGGCGTGCACACGCTGCGGATCGTCGTCCTCGGCGAGGGCCGGCCCGCGGCCCGAGGAACGCTCGTCTCCGTCGACCGCCTCGTGGTCACCGGCTGAGGGCTGTAAGCCGGACGACCGGTTCCCAAAATCACTCGCCGGCCCGACATGGCCGGGGCCCGACCCAGGTCTACGGTTGCGGCTCGAGGGGAGGCCGGCGATGGCTCGAGTGCCGAGCAAGCCGAAGGCGTCGCCCGCCAGGGCCGCCTGGGACGACGAGGTCGAGCAGCTCTACGCCGCGTGGCACCGGCGCGTCGCCGCGGCCGAGCTCGGGCATCGCCTGATGTCGGACCGTCTCCGCCGCCGCTATCTGGCCCTCGGGATCCCCGTCGTGGTCCTGACGACGCTCGTCGGAACGAGCGTGTTCGCGTCGCTGCAGGACTCCGACGTCCCCACCGGCGTCCGGTTCGCGATCGGGACGGTCAGCATCCTCGCCGCCGTGCTCTCCAGCCTGCAGACCTTCCTCCGGTACGCCACCCGCTCGGAGGGCCACCGCATCGCGGCCCTCCGGTACGAGTCGCTGCGCCGGGACATGGCCGCGGTGCTGGCGACGCGGCCGGAGGCTCGCCGCGCCGCGGCCCAGGAGCTCTCGAGCGTGCGAACGCGGATGGATCGGTACGCGAAGGAGTCGCCGACCATCGGCCAGCGCCAGTGGCAGAAGCTGCTGGCACCTTTCAACCTCTCGGACGTCCCGCCCGATCCGGGGTCCGGGTCGGCCGTCCGCATCCCGGAGGCCGGCCCGGGCGCAACCGCCTGAGCTCGGCCTCGTCGTTACGGGGCGCCGGCCGCCGTTTCGCGTACCCTTGAGGCAACCCGGATGGCTCGGGCGAGCGGCATGCCGCGACTTCCCACCGATCCGAGCCTCCGAACGCGGATCCCGACCGGGACCGCGCGCGACGATTTCATCCCACCCCGCAGCACCGCGAGCCCTCGCCCCTGGGGTTCTCGAGCGCGCGGCGGCGCAACCGTCTCGCCGCGCACCGAGGAGCCACCGGAAGCAGAGGAGACCCACGTGCAGCAGACCGCGCGACCGCGCAGCTTCGGACTGCGTCCGCACCACCCACGACCACGGCCCCGCCCGGTTTCGCCGCGTTCGGCGTCTCGGAGCGCGTCGTCCAGACGCTCGCGATGCGGGGGATCGAGGCCACGTTCCCGATCCAGTCGCTCGTCATCGCCGACGCGCTCGCCGGGCGGGACGTGCTCGCGCGGTCCCGGACGGGATCGGGCAAGACGCTCGCGTTCGCCGTTCCCATCGTCGAACGCCTCACGGCCGACGGCCGGAGCCCCACCGCGCTGATCCTGGTGCCGACCCGCGAGCTCGCGAGCCAGGTCACCGAGGAGTTCCGCGCGATCGCCGACGTCCGCCACCTGCAGGTCGCCTCGGTCTACGGCGGCGTCGGGATCGGCCCGCAGGCCAAGAAGGCTCGCCGCGCCGACATCCTGATCGCCACGCCGGGTCGGCTGCTCGACCTCGTGGCCCGCCGGCTCCTGCGCCTGGACCGCGTGCGAATCTGCGTGCTCGACGAGGCCGACCGCATGCTCGACATGGGGTTCCTGCCGGACGTCCGTCGGATCCTGGAGATGCTGCGGCCCGATCGACAGACCATGTTGTTCTCGGCGACCCTCGACGGTGAGGTGGGCCGCCTGGCGGCGCGGTTCACCGATGAGCCCGTCTCGCACTCGGTGGCCGACGAGCGGCCGGTGATCGCGGAGGCGTTGCACCGGTTCATCGCCGTCGAGCATCCGAAGAAGACCGCGGCCCTCGTCCGCGAGCTCGCCGCCGACCGTGGGCTCACGCTGATCTTCGTGCGGACGCAGCGCGGCGCGGATCGCCTGACGAAGAACCTCAAGGCGCAGGGGTTCCGCGTCGGCGCCCTGCACGGCGGGATGTCGCAACCGCAGCGCGAACGCGCGCTCGGCCGCTTCGCCTCGGGGGCGAACGACGTCCTGGTGGCGACCGACGTCGCGGCCCGCGGGCTCGACCTCGAGGACATCACGCACGTGATCAACTTCGACGCCCCGGCGGACGAGAAGGCCTACGTGCACCGCGTGGGCCGCACCGCCCGGGCGGGACGCGGCGGCGAGGGCATCACGTTCGTCGCTCCGGAACAGCAGCTCGAGGT
>JBOGVL010000078.1:0-9776 GCA_050692535.1 Actinomycetota bacterium
CGTCGGGCCCGACGACCGCCCAGCTCGCGCCGCCGTCGTCGGTCGCGAACATCGTGAGGAACACGTACTCGGCCCACATGTTCAGGGAGTTGAACGGCTCGATGGCGACGTCGCCGCCGTCCCCGCCGGTCACGACCGGCCACTCGTCGCCTCCCGTGAACTTGCCCGTCCCGTTGTCCTGCGTCCCGCACAACATCGTGCCGTCGGCGGAGATGTCGCCGTAGTAGCACTGGATCGTCGAGATCGTGCGGTTCAGGTTGTCCCAGCTGTCGTTGTCGAAGTCCGGCCCCGCCTGGAAGTACATGCCGCCGTCACTCCCCGCGAAGTAGTCGCCGGTCTTCGTGAAGGCGGCATCGTGCTGGTCGGGGTGGGTGGTCAGCGTGTTCTCCTCCGTGCCCGGCCCCGAGTTGCACCACGGGGACTCGGGCCACGGCGGGTTCGCGAAGCAGAAGTTCCAGTACCGGCCGACCGTGTCCCACTCGAGCCCGCCGTCGGCCGACTCGTAGATCTCCTCCAGCCCCAGCATGACGTGGTCGGGGTTCGTCGGGTCGACCTCGATGTGCTGGTTGTACCAGGCCTGGACGCCCGGCCCGAAGCCCGGACCGATCTTGTCCGGGTCCATCGCCGATCCGGGGTCGGCCGCGAGCTCGGGCGAGTCGACGACGAGCTCCCAGGGCCCGCTCGGGCCGCTCTCGCTCCGGTAGACCCCGTTCAGGACGGTGCCGTTCGGCCCGGTGCCGGCGTTGAAGAACACGGCGTCCTGCACGATCGCGAACAGCCGATCCGGATCGGAGGGAGCCTGGGCGAGCGTCATTCGGCCCAGCCGGCTCTGGCCGGGGAATCCACGCGGCGACCGGAGATTCGTCCAGTTGTTCCCGCCGTTCCTCGAGACATAGAGCCCGTTCGACGGGGCGCCTCCGCGCCAGCCGATCGCGGCCAGCAGGCTGCGGCCGCGTCCGTCCAGCGTGATGACGTCGCTCACGAAGTTGCCGAACGTGTTCGTGTCGCCCGGGGCGAGGATCAGATCGAACGTAGCTCCGCCGTCTCGGGACCGGAACAGCCCTTGGTTCGTGGCGACGAACACGAGCTGTCCGTTGGTCGGAGCCAGGATCTTGAAGACCGTCTTGCGGTCGAAGAGCGTGCCGCCGACCTTGGTGAAGGTGGCGCCCCCGTCGGTGGACTTGAAGACCCCGAGTCCGAAGTAGGAGTCGGCGTTCGTGCTGGCTTCTCCCGTCCCCACGTAGAGGACGCTCGGCTGCCGCCCGGCCACCGCGATCGCCCCGACGGCCTGGGTGTCCAGGTCGTCACCGATCGCCGCCCAGCTCGCGCCGCCGTCGGTGGTCTTCCAGATTCCTCCGTCCGCCGCACCCATGTACACCGTGTCGTCGTTCCGGGGGTCGAGGGTCACCGCGGTGACCCGGCCGGAGTCGATGCCCCAGCCGGCCCCGAAGTTGTTCACGACCGGGTCCTGGTACGCCGGGTCCTCCGAGTTGATGGGCGTCGGACCGACGCTCAGCCACGTCGAGGTGGCGCCCGCGATACGGGCTCCCGCCTGCTGGATGTTCGCCGCCCGCTTGAGGGCCGCCTGGAAGGCGCCCGCGGGGATCCGCTTGGCCGGCGCCGAGCGCTGCCCGTAGAAGTAGTTCACGTACCCGTCGAGGTGCTCGATGATGTTCTCGGGGTGCGGCACGCCCGAGGAGAGCGCCGCGAGCTCGCAGGCCGCCTCGTCGGCCTGGCCCTCGCAGACCTCCTCGGCGCCGCCCGCGGCACGTGGAGCGCTCGACGTTCCGGCTCCGGTGCACCCGGCCGCGATCACCAGCAGCGTGACGGCGAGCGCGGGCAGTCCGAACGTTCGTCGACTCATTCCGCCGACCCCCTTTCCCCTCTGGACCCCTCTGGACCAGGCCGAACTTCGAGCCTATGGAGGGGGTTGAACGAGAGTCAATCGTGCGTTTCGACTACGCGATGTACGGAGGCCACTCCGTCCTCGCCAGGCATGACGCAGAGGTCGTTTACGGTGTGCGGTCCACCCTGGGCGCCGACTTCAGGGGCACGCGCCGGAACCAGGCGAAGAGCGCCACGTCGTACGCCGCCTTGATGGCGCCGGCCAGGAAGAAAGGCAGTCCCGGGATCGACGAGCCGACGGCGGCCCCGGCGAGCGGCGCGCTGAGGGGTCGGGCAACGGTCCGTGCGGCGTTGGTGACGGAGGCCGCGGCCGCCCGTTCCTCCGGCCGCACGAGCACCGTGAGATAGGCCTGCCGGGTCGGGACGTCCATCTGGGAGAGGGGGAACCGGAGCAGGAGCAACGCGACGGCGGTCGCGAGGTTCGGCGCGAACGGGATCAGGGCCAGCATCACGTTCGACGGGAGGTGGGTGAAGACCATCGTGTTCAACAGCCCGAACCGAACGGCGATGCGGGGCGCGGCGACGAACGAGGCGGCCTGGATCACCCCGGTGGCGGCGAGCACGACCCCCATCAGCGCCGTCGACGCTCCGAACCGCTCCGTGAACCAGAACACGATGAACGACTGAACGATGAATCCACCCGCGAACGAGTCGATCGCGAACAACCCGGCCAAGCGAAACGCGAGACCTCGCGACGCCCGGAGCTTCCCTTCGCCGCGTATCCCGCGGCTCTCCACGGCGGCGGACAGACGCAGGGCGAGGAGCGTCCCCGCGATGCCGACGACCGGGTAGACGAGAAGCCACCGCTGATCTGGCGGAAGCGACGGAACCAGTTCGCGGAGCGCCGCGGGCCCGCCGGCGAGGAGGGCGCCCGTGGCGCCGACGAGGGCGGCGACCGCGTTGTAGCGGCCGAACGCCGCGGGGGTCCGCGCGCCGGCGACCTCCGGGATCATCGCCTGCTCCACCGAGGTGAACGGGCCGGACTCCACGACCTCGGCGGAGAGCGTGCCGGTCAGGCCCGCGAGCACCAGCAGCGGAAGCGACTCGGTCAGAGCGATGATCGCGCCGGCGGCGGCCATCATCAGGAACAGCAGAGCGTAGGTTCGTCGCCGACCGAGAACGTCGGCGCGGGCGGGCGAGCAGCAGCGTCGCTAGGGCCGAACCGGCGAGCATCGAGGCGAAGACGACGCCGACCTGCCACCCAGGAAGGCCGGCGCGCGCGAGAGAGGCGCCCAGGATGACGCTGGCGAAGCCGTACGCGAAGGCTCGGAGCGCCTGCAGCGCGTAGATGCGCCGAAGATCCACGAGGACTACGGCGCTCCGTGATCCGACGCTACCCGTCGGCGACACCAGGCGTAGAGCGCGTCGTAGACGAACGAGCTTCGCTCGAGGAGGCGGTGGTCGTCGTCCTCGACGTCGAGCCCACCCTCGCCGATGGCGAGGAGTCCGGCGCCGAGCGGATCGGTCTCGAGCTCCTCCGAGATGTCCGCCGCGTGGACGATCCGGGCCAGCCGCTCGAGCGCGGGGTCCGAGCCGAGGCTGAACTCATGGATCAGCACCTCGAACGTGCACCGGTTCGCGCGATGCGTGTAGTCGGCTCCGGGTGCGTCGAACGACCGCGCATCCGGATCCGCCCGGGCGGTGTCCACGACCGAGGCGGCCGGGAGGAAGACGACCTCCGCCTGCGGGTCGATGAACCGCCGGATCAGCCACGGACAGGCGATCCGGTCGGTCTTTGGCCGCTCACGGGTGATCCATCGCATGGTCTCCCCCTCGTCCACGCAGGGTCGGATTGTCCCATCCGACCTCGCGGGCGGGAGACCGCCGCCCGACGGCGGACTCGGCGTTCAGTCCGCGCAAAACGTCCGCACGAGCGCGATGCCGACCGGGGGCGGGTCGAGCGCGTTCGCGAACGCCACGGCGTCGCGGCGTCGTTCGAAGTAGACGGCGACGGCGGCGAGGTCGCGGTCGACGCGCAGCTGCTCCGCAGCACCCTGGTCACACGCGAGGCTGCCGGGGAACGCGTCGATGCCCAGGGCCGCGAGCCGGTCCACGGCATCCTGCAGCTCGGGCGTATCGAACGGCGCCGCCGCAAGGTAGACGCCGAAGTACGCGCCGCCCTGGTCGAACGCGGCGACCGGCGAGGGGAGCTCTTCCGACCCGGGCGACGCCGAGGGGCTCTCGCCCTCCGTTGGGCCGGAGTCCTCCGTCGGTCCGGAGGGAGACTCCACCACCGCCGGGGATCCCTCCTCCTCGCCCGGCTCTTCGCCGTCGCAGGCCACGAGCCCGGCGAGGAGGAGGAGCGCGAACGCGATCGACCGGCGCACGCGGCCGATGCTCCCACACCGCGGAACGGTCGGCGGCGGTCCGTATGCTCGTCGAATGCGGCGGGGGACGGGTCTCCTCGAGCGGCTCGGGCTGCGGCGGCGCGCCTCCGCCGTCGTGGACCGGGTCGGGATCCTGCGGCCGCTCCGCGTTCGCGACTTCGCCCTGCTGTGGATCGGGATGACCGTCTCGTTCGTCGGCGACGGCATCTACATCATCGCGATCGCCTGGCAGACGTACGACCTGTCCAACTCGCCCTCGGCGCTCGCGGCGGTGGGGGTGGCGTGGAGCCTCCCGCAGTTCGCCCTGCTGCTGGGGAGCGGGGTGCTCTCGGACCGGCTCGACCGGCGGCACCTGATGATCGCCGGCGACGCGATCCGCGGCGTCGCGATCGGCACGATCGGGATCCTGTCGATCGTCGGGGAGCTGACCATGCCGCGGCTGATCGCGCTCGTCGTGGTGTACGGCGCGGGGCAGGCCGTCTTCGCGCCCGCGTTCAGCTCCATCGTGCCGACGATCGTGCCGGAGGACCTGCTCGTCGAGGCCAACTCGCTCGGCCAGTTCGTGCGACCGGTGGCCTGGACGCTGATCGGACCGGTCGTCGGCGGCGCGCTCGTCGCCAGCGTCGGGACCGGATGGGCGTTCGTGGCCGACTCGGGGACGTTCGTCGTCTCCGCGCTGATGATCCTGCTGATGCGGACCCGGCACGTCCCCCGGCTCGAGGGGGAGCGGGCCTCGGCGTGGGCGGATCTGAAGGAGGGGCTCCGGTACGTCCGCAGCAAGACCTGGCTCTGGGTGGCGATGGTGGCGGCAACCGTCAGCCTGCTCGCGACCTGGGGACCATGGGAGGTGCTCGTGCCCTACGTCGTGAGGAACGAGCTCGGTGGGTCGGCGGCGGCGCTCGGCCTGGTCTTCGGCGCCGGCGGCGTGGGTGCGGTGGCGGCCGCGCTGGTGTTGGGCCAACGCGGGCGCCTGCCGCCGCGGGCCCTCACCGTGCTCTACCTGACCTGGGCCCTGGGGATGCTCATGACCGCAGGGTTCGGCCTGGTCTCGGAGGTCTGGCAGGCGATGGCCGTGGCGTTCGTCGCGGAGACCTCCATCACGGTCCTGATCGTCATCTGGATCACGCTCGTGCAGCGGCTCGTCCCCTCCGAGCTGCTGGGCCGCGTGACGGCGCTCGACTGGATGATCTCGACGGCGGGCGTGCCGCTCTCGTTCGCGGTGGTCGGGCCCTCGGCGGACGCGTTCGGCGTCGACGCGACGCTGATCGCGGCGGGGGTGATCGGCGCGGCGCTCACGCTGGCGTTCATGTTCGTCCCGGGCGCCCGCGGCCCCGAGCGCGACGGCTCGATCGAGGCCGTCCGGGCCGAGCCGGAGGTCGCGCCGGTCGCCTCGTGAACCTGGTGCAATGGAGCCTCGAGCAGGGAGTGAGGAGGGTCGATGGACTACCGCCATCTCGGCCGACTCGGCCTCAAGGTCAGCCCGTTCTGTCTGGGGACGATGAACTTCGGTCCTCTGACGTCCCAGGCCGACTCCTTCACGATCATGGATCGCGCCCTCGAGCTGGGCATCAACTTCTTCGACACGGCCAACGTCTACGGCAGGCAGATGGGCGTCGGGACCACGGAGACGATCGTGGGGAAGTGGCTCGCCCAGGGTGATGGCCGCCGGGAGCGGGTCGTGCTCGCGACGAAGGTCTACGGAGAGATGGGGAAGTGGCCGAACGAGTCTCGCCTGTCCGCCCTGCACATCCGGCGCGCCTGCGACGAGTCGCTCCGGCGCCTGCAGACGGACCACATCGACCTCTACCAGATGCACCACGTGTACCGGGCGGCGACGTGGGACGAGATCTGGCAGGCGTTCGAGGCCTTGGTGGCCCAGGGCAAGGTGCTCTACGTCGGCTCGAGCAACTTCGCGGGGTGGCACATCGCGAACGCCAGCGAGGCGGCGCGGTCCCGCCATTTCCTCGGGCTCGTCTCGGAGCAGTGCCTGTACAACCTCGCCGAGCGGACGAGCGAGCTGGAGGTGCTCCCGGCCTGCGAGGCCTACGGCCTGGGCGTGATCCCGTGGAGCCCGCTCAACCGAGGTCTGCTCGGTGGGATCCTCCAGAAGATCGAGGGCGGGCGCCGGGCGGGCGCGGAGACACAGCAGCAGCTCGAGCAGCACCGGGAGCAGATCGAGGCCTACGAGAAGCTCTGCGCCGACCTCGGCGAGCAGCCGGCCGACGTCGCCCTCGCGTGGCTGCTCGCGAACCCCGTGGTTACCGCGCCGATCATCGGACCCCGCACGCTGGAGCAGCTGGAGGGCTCGATGCGCGCGCTCGAGATCAAGCTCGACAAGGCCGCAGTGCGGCGGCTCGACAAGATCTTCCCGGGCCCGGGCGGGCCCGCGCCCGAGGCCTACGCCTGGTGAGGAGGCGCCTCCGGCCAGGTGTAAGGTCGGCCGGTGGGTGGGGATGAGGCGCGCACGCCGGAGGGTTCCGAGCTCGCGGCGCTCTCGGAGGATGAGCGCGCCGTCCTCATGAAGGTGATCGAGGTCCTCCGCAAGGTCAAGTACGGCACGGTGCTGCTCGTCGTCCAGGACGGGAAGGTCGTCCAGATCGAGATGGCGGAGAAGATCCGGCTCCGCTGAGGGGGCGGCCGCCGGGTCCCGAGCACGCCGAGACGGAATCGCAACAAAGAGGAGCCGTTCGGTTCCTTGACACGTGGTTCGAACCGTTGGTATCCATGTCACGTTCGGCTGACCGGATCCCCGGAGGCCGACGCGTCACTGGCTCACGAAGCCCTTTCGATTGACCGGTCAACCGGAGATCGAGGCGCAGTTCTCGACATCGGTCATCGAAAGGAGCACCCCCCAATGCGAACTCGACGCTACGGCGTCCGGCTGCTCGCCGCGATCGCAGCGTTCGGACTGCTCGCGGCCGCCTGCGGCGACGATCCGGCAGGCGCGAGCGGCGACGGCGCGTCCGCGGGTTCGGGCGACTGCACGCCCGCAGACACGCCCGTCCTGACCTTCGTGGCGTACAGCACGCCGCGCGAGGCGTACGGCAAGATCATCTCCGCCTTCCAGACCCAGTGGAAGGAGGACCACGACGACCAGCAGGTCATCTTCCAGGAGTCCTACGCGGCCTCCACCACCCAGGCGCAGAACGTCGTCAACGGCTTCGAGGCCGACGTCGTCGCGCTGTCCCTGGGTCCGGACGTCGACTACATCGCCGACGCCGGCCTGATCACCCACGACTGGACCACCACCACCGACGGCGGGATGGTCTCGACGTCGGTGGTCGTCTTCGACGTCCGCCCCGGCAACCCGCTGGGGCTCCAAGACTTCGACGACATCGCACAGCCCGGGGTCGAGGTCCTCACGCCGGACCCGGCGTCGAGCGGTGGCGCTCGGTGGAACATCGTCGGGGCCTACGGCGCCTCGATGCGTGGGTATGCGGGCGGCGTGGCCGACGACTCGGCCGCGGCCCAGGCGCTGCTGACCGGAATCTTCAGCAACGTCATCGCGCTGGACCGGTCGGCCCGGGACTCGATCAAGAACTTCGAGGCCGGCAACGGCGACGTGGCGATCACCTACGAGAACGAGGTGTTCACGGCGAACGAGGCGGGCCTGGAGGACGAGGCCGTGTACCCGCCGTCGACGATCCTGATCGAGAACCCGGTCGCGATCGTGGACGAGAACGTCGACAAACACTGCGTACGCCCCGTCGCCGAGGCGTTCGTCGAGTACCTGCACTCGGCCGAGGCCCAGGACTACTACCGGACGGTCGGGTTCCTGCGGCCGGTCGACCCCGCCCAGGCGGCCGCCGGCGACGACGAGATGGGCTTCCCCCCGATCGAGGACCTGTTCACCGTCGAGGACCTCGGTGGCTGGGATGCCATCAACGAGGACGTGTTCGGCGAGCAGGGTGTCTTCACCGCCGCGTTCCAGGACGCACAGGGCTAGGAGGCGAGACGAGGATGGCGAGTGCCGCGCAGACGTTGGGGAGGTCGCGGAAGCGGGTCCTCCCGGCCAGGACGGCCAAGGGCCTCCGGCACCTGGCGCTGCGCGGCACCGCCATCACCTACCTGGTCGCGATGGTGGCTGTGCCCATGACGGCCATCGTCGTCAAGGGGTTCGGCGACGGGCTCGGCACGTTCCGGAGCGCGATGGCCAGTCCCGGCGCCTGGGAGGCCATCCGGCTGACGCTGGTGACGTCGGCGGCCGCGGCGCTCTTCAACGCCCTGTTCGGAACGATCCTCGCCTACGTCCTCGTGCGCTACCGCTTCCGGGGGCGCGGGCTGATCTCGTCGGTGGTGGACCTGCCGTTCGCGATCCCGACGCTCGTCACGGGCGTCATGCTGATGGCCCTCTACGGCCCCAACGCACCGATCGGCCGCTTCCTCGAGGGGATCGGGCTGGGGGTCGCCTTCACGCAGTTCGGCGTCCTCGTCGCCCTGATGGTGGTGACGCTCCCGTTCGTCGTTCGGACGGTCCAGCCCGTGCTCCTCGAGCTGGACGAAGCCGAGGAGGAGGCCGCGATGGTCCTCGGCGCGAGCCCCTGGACGACGTTCCGCAGGATCGTCCTGCGGGCGATCCGGCCGGCGATCGCCGCGGGCGCGCTGCTGGCCTTCGCTCGGGCGATCGGCGAGTTCGGGTCCGTCGTGCTTCTGTCCGGCAACATCACCGGCAAGACCCTGACGGCGCCGGTGTTCATCTTCCAGCTCGCGAACCAGTTCAAGCCGAAGGAGGCCGCGGCGGTCGCGACGCTGCTCTTCGCGATCTCCTTCGTGCTGGTCCTCGCCGTCAACCGGCTGGTCCGTGTGGGACGGAAGACCGAGGAGGCCTCGTCGTGAGCGCCGTTCGGATCGAGGACCTCTCGCGCCAGCGGCCGGTGGACGTGGAGCTCGGTCGCCGCCAGCGACGGAAGAAGATCGTGCGCGGCTCGCTCGTCGCCCTGTGCCTCCTCTATCTGGGCGCGCTCGTCCTGCTGCCGCTGGGGGCCATCGTCTGGACGGCGGTGAAGCCCGGCTGGTCCACGATCGTCGAGACGTTCTCGGCCGCCGACGTGCGGCACGCGTTCTACCTGACGGCCGTCATCGCGATCCAGACGGTCCTGGTCTGCGCGACCCTCGGGGCCATCACCGCCTGGGTGCTCGTCCGGCACCGGTTCGTCGGGCGGCGCCTGATGAACGCGCTCGTGGACCTACCGCTGGCCGTCTCGCCCGTGACCGTCGGCATCATGGCCGTGATCCTGTTCGGGCGGGGCGGGTGGTTCGAGTCGTGGTTCACCGCACGGGGGATCCAGATCGTCTTCGCGCTCCCCTCGATGGTGCTGGTGACGATCTTCATCTGCCTGCCTTTCGTGGTCCGCTCGATCGCGCCCGTCCTCGAGGAGCTCGGGACCGAGGAGGAGGACGCGGCCCGGACGCTCGGCGCCTCGTCGCTGCAGACGTTGTTCCGCGTGGTCGTGCCGAACATCCGATGGGGACTCCTCTACGGGATCGCACTGACGACGGCGCGGGCGATCGGGGAGATCGGCGCCGTCTACATCGTGAGCGGGG
>JBOGVL010000079.1:0-9727 GCA_050692535.1 Actinomycetota bacterium
GTCGGGAGTACAGCTCCTTCGGCCAGTCGTCCTCGTCGGCGACGATGAACACGTGTCTCGCGCCCGCGGCGCGGGCCGCCTCGGCCGCCCGAAGCACGACCGCGCGCGCGACGCCTCGACCTCGGAACTCCTCGAGCGTGTCGACGAACTCGACCTCCGCGTCGGCGCCGTCCACGTAGAGCTCGCAGTCGCCGGCGAGCGTCCCCTCCGGCCGTACGGCGAAGAACCGTGCGCCGATCACGCGCTCGTTCTTCCCGTGCTGGTCCGCGAAGTCTCGGGCGACCTCGGCGGACGGCGAGGCGTCGCGGCGGTAGATCTCGTGGATCAGGGGGCGCATCTCGGCGAACGGCAGCTCCTCCACCGGATGGCCGGGCCCGCGGTCGGGCGCTCGCCGATGCACCATCACGACGTTCCGCTCCGCGGTGAACCCACGCTCGGCAAGGTCCGGGATGAGCCGCTCGCCCGCACGATCGTCGTTGACGACGATCTCGCGGTGGGCGTATCCAGCGCTGCCGAGGATCCGGTCGGCCGCGTCCGCCAGCGATCGCGCAGAGACGCCGTCGAGCGGTGGCTCGGCGAGCAGGAAGTTCGAGTTCCATTTTTCCCGGTCCTCGTCCAGGAACGCGACGCCATGTTCGAATGGCTCGAGTCGCGTGCCGAGTAGCTCACGCAAGCGCCGCTCGAACGCGAGGAACCGGGTGAGGTCGTCCACGGCGCCAGGGTATTCGTTCGATCGGCGCACGTGCCGGGAGCGGAAGACCCTCCGTAGACTTGCCGCGGTGGCCTGCCCGAGCGGACGAAGGGGCACGCCTGGAGAGCGTGTAGGTGGGCAACCGCCTCGCGGGTTCGAATCCCGCGGCCACCGCCGAGGTCCTAGACGAGCCGCTTCCCGTAGCGCGTGTAGGAGCGACGAACCGTCATCCCCACCCGCTCGTAGAGGCCGAGCGCGCCGGTCCGCGAGTCGGTCGAGAGGCCGACCCGGTGTTTCCCCCGCTCGGCGAACCCATCGAAGACCGAAGAAAGGAGCGCCCTCGCGATCCCGCGGTGCCGGTGCGTCGCCGTCGTCGCCAACTGCTGGACCCAGCCCTCCCGGTCGGCGGCGTAGTCCAACGCGAGCGCCGCGCCGACCAGCCGGTCGCCGTCGAAGGCCAGCCGAGACAGCTGGTGCGAGAACGCTTTGTGCTGCACGACCGAGGCCTCCCACTCTTCGAACGGCTCGGCGCTCCGACCCTCCCACTCGCTGAACGCGTCGTCGAGGAGCCGGTGTGCGATTCGCGCGTCGCGGGCGGGATCGTAGGAGCGGAGGGTGATGCCCTCGGGCGGAAGGTGCCGGGGCGGTGGCCCGTCGAACGCGATCTCCAGGATCCACGAGGTCCAGACTGGCTCGTACCCATTGGCGCGGAACAGCGTCGAGCCGCCGACGTTGTGGTCGGTGATCGTCTGCCCCACCGTCGCGAAGCCGAGCTCCCTCGCCCGCCCCTCCGTCCAGCGCAGGAGCGCCGTGCCGATGCCTCGGCCGTAGTGCGACGGACGGACGTCGGCCTCGGCACGTTCCCGGTGTACGTCCGCCCACCCGACGGGCTCGGCCCCGTCCAGGACGATGAGGCAGTCGGTGGCGGGATCGAACCCGACCCGGGCGAAGTCCGACTCGACGTCGTCGCCGTCCACCTCGACGACACCGTCGAGGTGCCGTTCGGCCGCGGCCACGAGCGCGAGCACGGTCGCGACGTCCTCTGGGGAGCCGGGTCGGGCCGTATGGCCGGGCGGCAGGTCGATCCTCACGCGGTCCTCCATCCGGGGCATCGTTCGCCTCCGACCGGCCCGGGGACCTCCTCGAGCGTCTCGAGTGCCCGCCGGACGTCGTCGAACGTCTCCCAGGGCAGGAACTGGACGCCGTCGGCGCGGGCGATCTCGACGAGCCGGTCCTTTGCGAACACCACGTCGGAGTAGAGGGCGCCGTAGCGGTCCGAGGAGCCCTCGCCGACGAAGGCCACGAGGCCGCGTTCCCGCGCCGCGAACACCGCGTTCATCTTGCACGTCCCGCAGCCGATGCATTCAGGGTGACCATTCGCGAACTCGATCCGCGGACCGTCGTCCGGCGCCCAGGTGTTGGTGATCACCCGAACGTGCCCGAGCCCCGCGGCGCGGAGCAGCGGCGGGATGTAGAAGCCGAACCCGTCGGAGGCGACGGCGACCGAGACGCCTTCGTCCTCGAGCCAGCGGACGAACGGCGGGAACGTCGGGTCGACGGCGCAGTGCTCGAGCGCGAAGTCGATCATGCGGTCGGTCGGCGCGCGGAGCATCGCGGCCTGCGCTGTGATCACGCGCCTCGAGTCGAGCTCGCCGCGCTCCCACGCGGCGTCGTAGTCGGGCCACGAGGGATCGCCGAACCGGGTCAGCAGGTGCTCGGCGACGTCGTGCGCGCACGCCGTTCCATCGAAGTCCACCAGGACCGATCCCATACGCCGCATGGCCGAACAGGCTATCGAAGCGCCGGTACGCTGCCGCCATGACGCGCGAGGTGGCCGATCGCATCGCCGAAGGGCTGGCGGTGGCCTGGCGGAACCGGGTCGGTCATCTGGACGGACACGTCGTCCGCTCGGACGACGGCATCGTCTCCTGCCTGTCGAATCTGCCCGACGACGAGCTGAACGTCGCGCTCGTCGAGGGCGAGCCGGAGGATCCGCTCGGCGCCCTGTCGCGCGCCGAGTCGTTGTTCGGCGACCACGGACGGGCGTTCGGTCTCGAGATCGAGCACGGCCGGCATCCGAGCGTCGACCGCGCCGTCCGCGCGCTGGGCCTCTCGGTCGGCGTCGCGCGGCCGGCCATGGCGATCCGCGTCGCCGACCTCCGGCGGGTCCGCCCACCGTCCGGCATTCGGATCCGGCGGGTGTCCACCGCCGAGGAGCTCGCATCGATGGTCGACATCGAGGTCCGCGTGTTCGGGACCGAACGCGGCGTCGCCGAGCGGCTCGCCGGCCCCACGCTGCTCTCGGTCGAGGGCATCCGGTCCTACGTCGCCACGCTCGACGGCGAAACGATCGGGATGGCGCTGACGAGCCTGCACGACGCCGCCGTCGGCGTGTTCGGGGTCGGTATCGTGCCGGAGGTTCGCCGCCGTGGGATCGGCTCGGCGTTGACCTCGTTCGCGGTGCGCGACGCGTCCGGCGGCGACCTCGCGTGGCTGCAGCCGACGACGATGGGCCTGCCGCTGTACTCCGCGATGGGCTTCGCCGACGCGGCGTCGTGGGAGGTCTGGGTGCGGCGCGGCGGATCGGGCTCGTGACCGATCGCCGGGACGGAGCCGGCGATGGGGAGGCCGGTCGGTGCACTGCGTATACTCGTTCGCGGTGGCCGTGCTAGGCGGGGAGCCAGCGGTGCCCTGTACCCGCAATCCGCTTCAGCGGGGCTGAATCCCCGCCCGAGGCCCGTTGGGTCCGATGTCGCTCCCGGCACGGGGCGTCGATGGTCGGGTCCCGCGCGACGCCAACCTGCGAACCCGGTCAGGTCCGGAAGGAAGCAGCCGTAAGCGGGCGCTGGCGGGTGCCGCGGGCGTGCCTGACCGGAGCTACCGGCCGGTGACGCGCTCGAGTCTGGCGTGGTCGACGGCGGGTGCACGGCCATCACACCGTTCTCGTACGCTTCCCCGCGGATCGAGCGCTCCTGGGGGTGTAGGTGGCCGAGGACCAGCAGTACCAGTCCCTGTACCGGAAGTACCGGCCGCAGGGACCCTCCGAGGTGCTCGGGCAGGAGCACGTGGTCCGGGCGCTGATGGGCGCGGTCCGGGAGGGCCGCCTCGCGCACGCGTTCCTGTTCTGCGGGCCGCGCGGGACGGGGAAGACGTCGACCGCTCGGATCCTCGCCAAGATGGTCAACTGCGAGCAGGGTCCGACCCCCGAGCCCTGCGGCGTGTGCGATCAGTGCCTGCGGATCCGCGAGGGTCAGCACCTGGACGTCGTCGAGATCGACGCAGCGTCCCACGGCGGCGTCGACGACGCGCGCGACCTCCGAGAGAAGGCGCCGACGGCGCCGGTCCAGGGCCGCGAGAAGGTCTACATCATCGACGAGGCGCAGCGCCTGTCTCGCGAGGCGTTCGACGCGCTTCTGAAGGTGTTCGAGGAGCCCCCGGTCGGCGTGCGGTTCGTGCTCGCGACCACCGAGCCGCACAAGATGCCGGCGACGATCGTCGGGAGGACCCAGCGCTTCGAGTTCCGGCGCGGCTCGATGGAGGTCATCAGCGAGAACCTCCTGCACATCGCGGAGGCGGAGGGCATCGCTCTCACCGTCTCCGCCGCGCAGGCGATGGCGCGCCAGTCCGAGGGCTCCTTCCGTGACGCGCAGTCGCTGCTGGATCAGGCGTCGGTGCTCGGCGCCGGGACGATCGACGACGAGGTCGTGGCGTCGCTGATCGGCGCAGGGCGGAGCGACGTGCAGTACGCGCTGGGCGATGCCGTCGCGGTGGGCGACGCGAAGGGCGTGTTCGAGCTGGTGAACCGGCTCGTCCAGGAGGGCCAGGATCTCCGACACGTCACGAACGAGGTGATCGCGCACTTCCGCAACCTGCTGCTCGTGAAGACCGCGCCCGGACAGCCGGAACTCCTCGACGCGACCGGGGACGAGGCCGAGCGGCTGAACGCCCAGGCCACCAAGTACTCCGCGCCGGAGCTCGCGCGGGTGATCTCGCTGCTGCTCGCGGCGCAGACCGACATGCGCTGGACGACCTCGCCCCGGCTCTCGCTCGAGCTCGCGCTGATCCGCTCGACCATCCCCGAGGCGGACGAGCGCCCCGAAGCGCTCGTCTCCCGCCTCGAACGCCTCGAACGCCTCGCGGGGGTGACCGACGGCGGATCGGGCGCCGGCTCCGGGGTGCCGGCGCCAGGCTCCGGTTCCGCGCCGCGATCGCCGGCGGAGGACGCTTCGGCTCCGACGAGCGGCGCTCCACAGTCGCCTTCAGCCGACACCCCAGCGCCGAGCACCAAGCGTCGGCGGGCACCCGATCCGTCTCGGCGAGCCGCGGGTGCCGAAGACCGTGACGGGGTCGGGGGCGGGGCGGAGGCCGACTCTGCGCCCCCGGCGGTTGCGCCAACGCCTGAGCGATCGCCGGAGGGCGGCAAAGCGAGCGGTGCTGGGAGGCCCGGAGCCCCGCCCCCGACCCCCCCCGAGCGCGCCACCGAGCCGGTCCTGGGTGCGGGCACGGGCGCGGTCGACGTGACGATGCTGCGGGCGAACTGGGGGACGGTGATCTCGCACCTGCGGGGGCAGGGGAAGGCGGTGCTGCCCTCGTTCCTGGAGATCGCGACGCCGGCCGCGTTCGACGGGGAGACGCTGGAGCTGGTGTTCCCGCCCGATCGGCCGTTCGGCGCGACGAAGGTCGAGGAGCGCGAGGGAGAGCTGCGGCAGGCGTTGCAGGAGCTGTTCGGGGTCGCCCCGGGGATCCGGTGCGTCGTGCGCGAGCCGGTCGCGGGGATCGTGGAGATCGAGGACGACCCGCCACTGTCCGAGGAGGAGGCGCTCGCGCGGCTGACCGCGGAGCTCGGGGCGACGCCGGCGACCGAGGACGGCCCGTAGGTGTACGAGGGCCCGATCCAGGACCTGGTCGACGAGCTCTCCCGCCTACCCGGGATCGGGCCGAAGTCCGCGCAGCGCCTGGCGTTCTGGCTCGTCAAGACCGAGCCGGGGGAGGCGAAGCGCCTGGCGGAGGCGATCGTGAACGCCAAGGAGCGCATCTCCTTCTGCCGTGAGTGCGGCAACGTCGCCGAGGGCGAGCGCTGCCGGATCTGCCGGGACGAGGGGCGCGAGCGCACGGTGCTCTGCGTCGTCGAGGAGCCCAAGGACGTGGCGACAATCGAGAAGGCGGGCGTGATCAAGGGCCGCTACCACGTGCTGGGCGGGGCGATCAGCCCGCTCGACGGGATCGGGCCCGAGGACCTCCGGACGCAGGAGTTGCTCGACCGGGTTGAGCGCGACGGCGTCACCGAGGTGATCATCGCGACGAACCCGAACCTCGAGGGGAACGCCACCGCGATGTACGTTGCGGCGCTGCTGAAGCCGGTCGGGATCCGCGTGACGCGGCTCGCAAGTGGCTTGCCCGTCGGCGGCGACCTGGAGTACGCCGACGAGGTAACCCTCTCTCAGGCCCTCGAGGGCCGCCGGGAGATGTAGTCGGTGGAGTCGGAATCGGAATCGGAATCGGGGAGAGGGGCCCGCGAACGTCGCGTCGAGATGGTCGCCGCGGTGCTGCTCTCGATCATTACTCGCCCGTCACCCCCATCACCTCCTGCTATACGGTCGCGCCCTCGTCTAGCGAGGAGGATGCGATGCCCGGAGCCAATCTGTGGTTGATGCCAATCGGTGATGTGGCAGTTCAGACGTCGCGAGAGTTCAGTTCGATGGAGCCTCGGGAAGTGCAGGTCCGATGCGCCATCCTTCAGACCCGGGCCGTCCTGGAGGCGGGCATCCGGCAGGAGCAGACCAACGAGCAGTTGGTGAAGGCGACCAACAACACGGCGGAGCAGACACAAGGGCTAGTGAAGGCCACGTTCTGGGTTGCGGGGGGGTCGATTGCCGCAGCCCTGGCCGCCGGCGCCGCCGCGATCATCACGGCGGTCAAGTCGTAGTGTCGCCATATGGAGATGCACGACTGCAACCCGCCCCGCGAGGACCGACCCCCCACGGACAACCAGTGGACCTGCCCCGAGTGCAAGGCGGTTTGGGAGGCGAGGGCGGTCGCACACGGCTACCGGTTCCGCAACCCCGAAGACCCCGAAAGTAAGCCCGAGACCGCGATCACGTGGGCCGAGTGGTATCGCGTCGACCAGTGAGTCCCGGAACGCTAGAGGCCGCGACGAGCGCGGCCCCTAGACGACCGCGCCTGCCATCCCCTACAGCGGACAGTTCGGGCAGCAGGGCTCGAACGGAATCTTCTCGGGTGCCATAGGCGCCTCCTCGGACTCCGCGAATGCAGGCTAGCACTCGTGAACCGACGGCCTCCTGAACCAGTTCAGGCCGACAACTACCAGCGAACCGGTTAGCCCCCGGAGGCTCCGTACCCGCTACCCTTCATCGGATATCTGCCGCATACCATCGGGTTCTGACGCGACGACTCACGCGACCCGGCGCCGCCGGATCCTCGCGACGACATACCAGGCGGCGAGCGCGATCAGCAGCACCGGGACCAGGTAGCCGAGCCCCACCACGATCCCGGCGATCACGCCGACGAACCCGGCCACCGATCGCTCGAACGCGTTCGGGATGCTCGGGGTGTCGACTTCCTGGACCGGCTGCGTGCCCTCCTCGTGGAGCTCGAGGCGGATGGTGGCGAGCGACGTACGGTCGTCGAGGAGGTTGACCTGTCCCTGGAGCTCCTCGATCCGAAGCTGGGTGTCGTCCAGCGCGTTCTGCACGCG
Organism: Actinomycetota bacterium; assembly: GCA_050692535.1. Lineage (GTDB taxonomy): Bacteria > Actinomycetota > UBA4738 > UBA4738 > HRBIN12 > CALGFI01. Next base: position 7,407 of record JBOGVL010000079.1, read on the forward strand.
GATCGTCTGTTCGATCGTCGTCGCGTCGTCCATGAGCCTGAGGAGCACATCTCGGCGAGCCTTGGCGATCCGGAGACGGGCGTTGAGGTCCACGTACTCGGCGGTCACGTCTCTCCCTTGGATCGTCTGCACCTCGACCTCGCCGAGGGAGCGAAGCTCGGCGAGCGTCTCGCCGAAGCTCGGGGCCGGTACTCGCATCGTCACGCTTCCCGAGCGCTCGCGAGTCGTCGATGCGGCCACGAACCCGCCGCTCGCCTCGGCCGCATCGGTCGCCTGCGCGAACCGAGCATCGAATGAGTCGCGCGGGATCTCCAGGCCGAGCTCCGCCGTCCGGATCACGCGGGCCGCGTCCTCCGTCAGGGTCGTCGTGCCTGCCCACGTCGGGAGCACCTCGAGCGCATTGCCGGACAGTTCGTCGATGAAGGGGGTGTAGCCCAAGGAGGCCTGCTCATCTGCCGGAGCGGGGGACTCCACCGTCGTTGGCCTCCCCGCTGTTCGGCGGCCGCTGTCCGCCCCGTATCCCTCATCGGTCCGGGTCACGAACCAACCAATCGTGCCGGCCGCGACCAGCGTCGCAACGGAGGCCGCGGCGATCAACGTTCGAGCGGATGGGCGGCCTCCGATCCCGCGTGGATGACGCGCTCGCCGACGCTCGCCGGCACCCGCCTCGAGGAGGTCCTCCCGCACGAGCTCCAGGTAGCCGATCGCCGTGTCCACTCCTACCTCCCCGCTTCGATCTCGAGATCCGGCCGGTCCAGCGACTTCGCGAGGCGCCGGAGGCCGCGGCTCACGCGGGCCCGGGCCGTCTCCTCACTGCACCGGAGCGCCTCCGCCACCTCCCGGTAGGGGCGCCCGTCGATCACGCGGAGCGTGAGCGCCTCGCGCTGCTCCTCGGACAGGACGGAGAAGGCCTGTCCGATCGCGCGCCCGACCCGCTCGAAGTCGATCAGCTCCTCGATCCGCTCGTAGTCCTCGGGAGCGACCTCGCGTTCGGGCATCCCCAGCCGCCTCCGCGCCCTCGCGTCGACGGCGCCGGTCCGGTGGAACCGGGACAGCTGATGCCGGGCGATCCCGTAGAGCCACCCGGCGGCCCCGAGCCCGCGGTCGCGGAACCGCCTCCGAGACGCGAACGCCTGCGCGAACGTCTCGGCGGTGAGCTCCGCCGCCGCCTCGGGGTCGAGCGTCCGCCGAGCGAAGTAGCCGAGGAGCGTCTCGGCGTGCCGCTCGAACACGGCCCCGAATGCCTCCGGCTCGTCCCACGACCGGACGATCAGCTCGACGTCGGTCCAGTCCTCCCGCTCACCCATCCCCGCTCCGGCCGGATCGGTTCCACCACGACTATGCCGCTTCCCCTCCGGTCCGTGACGATCGGACGGTTGGTAGGCTCGCCCGCGATGTCCGATCCTCTCGACGAGTTCCCCCGGCAGTTCGCGCGGACCCGTCGCTTCTCGCTCGGCGTGCCGAGGTCGTTCACCGTCTCGCCGGACGGCGAACGAGTCGTGTTCCTGCGGACGAGGACGGGCGACGATCCGGTCTCGTGCCTCTGGGTGTTCGACACGAACTCGGGGGAGGAGCGATGCGTCTTCGACCCCCGGGAGCTCGCCGGGGCGGACGAGGAGGACCTCACCGAGGCCGAACGGGCGCGGCGGGAGCGAACCCGCGAGCAGTCCTCGGGCGTCACGGCGTACGCGGCCGATCGCGACTTCCGCCGCGCGGTGTTCGCGGTCTCGGGCCGGATGTTCCTCGTCGACCTCGTCGAGGGATCGGCGCGCGAGCTCTCGTCGCCGGGGGCCGTCGACGACCCGCGGCTCGACCCGAGCGGCGAACGGATCGCCTCGGTGATGGGCGGCGCCCTGCACGCCCGCGAGATCGGGGGCGGCGATCGAGTCCTGGCCGCGGACGACGAGCCGGACGTCTTCTGGGGGCTGGCCGAGTTCGCCGCCGCCGAGGAGATGGACCGACGGCGCGGCCACTGGTGGTCGCCCGACGGCTCGACGCTCGCCGCGACCCGGGTCGACGAGCGTCCGGTGACGATCTGGCACATCGCCGACCAGACCGACCCGGCGGCCCCTCCCCGCGCGATGCGCTACCCGCAGGCCGGGACCGACGACGCGATCGTCACGCTGCACCTGTTCGACGTCGCGACGGGCGACCGGACGGACGTGGCCTGGGACGCGGAGGCCTTCCCGTACCTGGCGCGGTTCGACTGGAGCGAGAGCGGTCCGCCGCTGGTGCTCGTCGTCGCGCGCGATCAGCGAACGACCCGGCTGCTCGAGGTCGATCCGGCGACCGGCCGGACCAGCCTGGTGCGAGAGGCGACC
>JBOGVL010000080.1:0-9705 GCA_050692535.1 Actinomycetota bacterium
CCTCCGCCGCGACCCGCAGCATCTCGAGGAGCACCGAGGTCTGCAGGTCCGGCATGTCGCCGCCGGCCACGAGCGCGACGACCGTCGCCACGGCCGACAGCGCCGCGGCGAGCCCGGCGAGCGGGCCCTCGCCCTCCGCGACGTCGCGGACGATCCGGACGGGAACGCCGGGCGGCGGCGGGGGCTCGGCGGCCTCCGGCGCGAGCACCACGACCACGTCGACGCACACCTCCCCCAGCCGCAGCACCGCGTGATGCAGCAGCGGGACTCCGCGGTACGGTTCGATCAGCTTGTCCCGCCCGAACCTCGTGGAGCGTCCCCCGGCCAGAACGACGCCGGTGGCCTCAGCCAGGTCGGGCCTCCGGCGGTGGCGGCAACGGGACCGGGCCCTCGGGCCCCGGCGCGCCCCCGGGTGGCGTCGGCGCGCGGTTCTGCACGAACTCGAACCCGAACCGCCCCTTGATGCACAGGTGCCCGCTCGTGACCGAGTGGTCCCACGGCGAGGTCACCTTCACGATCGTGTTGTCCTGGACGTGGACCTCGAGGTCGCAGCCGACGCCGCAGTACGGGCAGATCGTCTCGGTCACGGCCTGCCTCGACTCGTCCCAGGTGCCGGCCTCGCGCATGTCGTGTTCGCTGCGGAACATCAGCGCCCCCGTCGGACACACCCCGATGCAGTTGCCGCAGTAGACGCACGCCGAGTCCGGCAGCGTGACGTCGAACTCGGTCGAGATCCGGGCGTCGAACCCCCGCCCGGCCACCGCGATCGCGAATGTGTTCTGCGCGTCGACCCCGCATGCCTCGACGCACTTGTAGCAGAGGATGCAACGCGAGTAGTCGCGCACGTAGAGGTCGTTGTCGACCTTGACGGGCTGGTGGACGGTCTCGGCGCCGGCCGGCTCGGGCTCGTGATGATGGCCCACGCGCCGGGCGTCCCGGTCGCCGGCCTCGGCGGGAGCCCTGGACGGGCCGTACCGCGATAGGTCGGCGCCGTAGGACTCCAGCCAGTGCTGGACGGCCGCGCTCGCGAGGCCCAGGTCGACCGACGAGCCGAGGAACTCGAGCACCATCCGGCGCGAGTGCCGCACCCGCTCGGTGTCCGTCTTCACCTTCATACCGGCCTCGGCCTTCCGCGCGCAGGACGGCACGAGGACCCGAGACCCCTCGACCTCGACGACGCACACCCGGCACGCGTTCACCGGTGTGAGGTTCTCCGCGTAGCAGAGCGTGGGGGTGTCGACGCCCCTGGTGCGCAGGGCGTCCAGGATGGTCGAGCCCTCGGCCACGCGGATCGTCTCGCCGTCGACCTCGAGGTCGAGCAGCCGGCGAGGCGGGGCGAGCCGCAGCACCGTCATCGGGCTCGGTTCCCGTCGAACACGTTGAGCTTCGCGATCGCCGACTCGACCGCGTTCGCGGCGAGCTGGCCGAGCCCGCAGATCGAGGCGTCGCGCATCACCTGGCCGATCTCGGCGATCAGCCGCAGCTCGTCGTCGCGGGAGCCGATCGGTCGCTCGGCCACGAGCCGGTGCAGCGCCTCCTCCTGTCGGACGGTGCCGACCCGGCACGGGACGCACTGACCGCACGACTCGTCGCGGAAGAACGCGGCGATCCGCAGGACGATCTCGGCCAGGTTCACCGTGTCGTCGAACAGCATCACGACGCCGGAGCCGAGCGTCGTGCCGGTCGCGCGGGCGTCCTCGAACGAAAGCCGCAGATCGATGTCCTCCGGCCCAACGAAGACCCCCGCCGCCCCGCCGAGCAGGACGGCCTTCAGCTCGCGGCCACCCCGGACCCCACCGGCCAGCGCGATCAGCTCGCGCAGCGTGATGCCGTGCTCGACCTCGTACACGCCGGGCGTCTCGACGCAGCCGGACAGGCAGAACAGGCGCGTGCCGGTCGAGTCGGGGGTGCCGAGCTTCGCGTACTCGAGGCCGCCGATGGCGAGCACCTCCAGGACGTTCACGAGCGTCTCGACGTTGTTGATGCCCGTGGGCTTGCCGAACAGGCCCTTCTCGACCGGGAACGGCGGCTTGTTCCGGGGCTCGCCGCGCCGGCCCTCGATCGAGTTGAAGAGGGACGTCTCCTCGCCGCAGATGTACGCGCCCGCGCCGCGGCGGAGCTCGACGTCGAACGTGAACCCCTCGCCCATCACGTCGTCCCCGAGGAATCCCCTGGCTCGGGCCTGTTCGATGGCGTGCTCGAGGCGACGGGTTGCGACGGAGTATTCCCCGCGAACGTAGAGGAACCCCCGGTCGGAGCCCGTCGCGAAGCCGGCGATCGTCAGGGCCTCGATCACCGCGAACGGATCCCGTTCCATCAGGACACGGTCCTTGAACGTCCCGGGCTCGGACTCATCGGCGTTGCAAACGAAGTAGTGGGGGCGGACCGGCTGCTTCGCGACCGCCTCCCACTTCACCCCTGCGGGGAACGCGGCGCCGCCGCGTCCGAGGAGCTTGGAGTCCATCAGCTCCCGGATCACCCCTTCCGGCCCGAGCTCCGCCGCCCGCCGCAGTCCTTCGTACCCGCCGTTTGCGCGGTAGTCGTCGAGCGACGCGGGATCCACGACGCCGACGCGACGAAGGAGCCGCCGGTCGACGGCCGGCTGCGGGACCGAGCGCTCGCCGTGCGGCGGGATGGCCCACGGTCCGCCGTCGAGGAAGGGACGCAACGCGTCGATCGACGCGTGGGGGATCTGCGGGCTGAACCCCTCGCCAGTGTTCTGCAGGAAGGCGGCGGGCGCGACCTCGCACAGGCCGAGGCACGGACTCCGAACGATGCGGTCGGAGCCATCCGGCCCGAGCTCGCCGGCGACGCGCTCGATCAATGCGTCGGCGCCCGCGACCTTGCAGGCGATGTCGTCGCACAGGTGGAGCACGGAGGACGGCCGAGGTTCGGTCGAGAACATCGCGTAGAAGCTGGCGACGCCGTACGCCTCGGCCGGGGGGACGGTCAGCCGCTGCGAGACGTAGGTGAGGCCGCCCTCGCTGATCCATCCGACCCGTCCCTGGAGCGCGTGGAGCGCGGGCAGCAGCAGGTCGCGTCGCTCGCGAGCCTCGCGGCCTCCGCGGGCCACGTGACCGTCGAGCGGGTCCCGCTCGCCCCCCGCCCAGCCGCTCGCGGGCGGACCGAGCACCTCGTCGACGGCCGCGCGCTCCTCGGCGGTGGGCTCGGCCGCCATCAGACGGAGGTCCACGGCACCTCCGTCACTGCCCTCCGCCGCCCGAGGCGATCGCGGGTGCATCGACCTTGTCGATCCGCACGGCGGTCGCCTTGAACTCGGCCGTGCCCGACTTGGGATCCGTCGCGTCGATCGTGAGCACGTTCGTCTCGACCTGCTCCGGGAAATGCAGCGTCATGAACACGAGCCCCGCGCGGAGCCCACGGTCCACGTGCACCGGCGCCTCGACCGAACCCCGGCGAGACGTGACGCGAACACGCTCGCCCTCCCCGACGCCCAGGCGCTCCGCGTCCTCGGGCGAGACGTCGATCGTCTCCCGCCGGCGAAGCGGCGACGAGTACCCAGCCGTCTGCACGCCGGTGTTGTAGGAGTCCAGGCGCCGGCCGGTCGTCAGCCGGAGCGGGAACTCCTTCGTCAGCTCGTCCACCGGCGGCTCGTGCACCACGACGCTGAAGGGCGCCGGCACACCACGCGCCTCCGGGTCCTCCTCCCACAGCCGCGCGTGCAGGAACTTCGTGCCCGGGTGATCCTCGTCCGGGCACGGCCACTGGATCCCGCCGGCCTCCAGCCGCCTCCACGACATGCCCGCGTGCATCGGCGAGAGCGACCGGAGCTCGTCCCAGGCCTGCTCCGCCGTCGGCTCGCCCCAGTCGCGGCCGAGCCGGCGGGCAAGCTCGGCGATGATCCAGATGTCGTCCCGGGCTTTCCCCGGGGGGTCGAGCGCCTTGCGAACGCGCTGCACTCGCCGTTCGCTGTTGGTGACCGTCCCCTCGGACTCGAACGCCGAGTTCGCCGCCGGCAGGACGACGTCGGCCATCTCCGCGGTCTTCGTCATGAAGATGTCCTGCACGATCAGGCTGTCGAGATTGGCGAGGAGCTTCCTGGCGCGATGCGCGTCCGCCTCCGAGCTGGCCGGGTTCTCGCCGATGCAGTAGACCGACGTGAGGTCGCCCCGTTCCATCGCCTCGAACATCGCCGTCAGGTGCCATCCGCGTTTCGGCATGATCGGGCGTCCCCACGCCTTCTCGAACTTCTCGCGGGCCGCCGCGTCGGTCTCGACGTCCTGGAAGCCGGGCAGCTTGTTGGGGATCGCACCCATGTCGCCCCCGCCCTGCACGTTGTTCTGACCGCGGAGCGGATTCAGCCCGCTGCCGTAGCGGCCGACATGGCCGGTCAACAGTCCGAGGTTGATCAGCGCGAGGACGTTGTCGACGGCGTTGTGGTGCTCGGTGATGCCGAGGGTCCAGCAGATCATGGCACGATCCGCCCTGCCGTACGCGTGCGCGAGCTCGCGGATCGCGTCGGCGGGGACGCCCGTCTCGAGCTCGCCCCGCTCGAGCGTCCAGTCCATCACGGAGTCGCGGTAGGCCGCGAACCCGTCCGTGCCCCGCTGGATGAACGCGTCGTTGTGCAGGCCGTTGGCGATGATCTCGCGCGCCACCGCGTTGGAGAGCGCAATGTCGGAGCCGACGTCGATCCCGAGCCAGAGATCGGCCCACTCGGCGGACGAGGTCCGGCGCGGGTCGACGACGATCAGCTTCGCCCCGTTGCGGATCCCCTTCAGGACGTGGTGGAAGAAGATCGGATGCGTGTCCCGCGCATTCGACCCCCACAGCACGATGAGATCGGTCCGTTCGATCTCCTCGTACGAGCTGGTCCCGCCGCCTGCTCCGAACACCGTGGCCAGACCGACCACCGAAGGAGCGTGTCAGGTGCGGTTGCAGCTGTCGATGTTGTTGCTGCCGAGGACCTGCCGCATGAACTTCTGCGCGACGAAGTTCATCTCGTTCGTGGCCTTCGAGCAGCTGAACAGGCCGACCCCCCAGCCGGGATTCCGCTCCGTGGCCGCGCGCAGACCCGACGCGGCCCGGTCCAGGGCCTCGTCCCAGGTCGCCGGTCGCAGCCCTCCGTCGGAGCGGACCATCGGCTCGGTGAGTCGCACGAGCCCGTTCTTCATCGAGACGTGCTCCTTTCGACCGAACGCCGGTGCCGGCCCCGATTCTATTCCGCGGCCGGACCGCTGCCCGCGCCCGCCGGGGCGCGGATGCGATCGGCGTGCGAGTAGACGTTGAAGCGCCCGTCGCGAACGAAGCCCACGAGGGTCATCCCGAGGCGTTCGGCCGCGTCGACGGCGAGCGACGACGGGGCACCGACGGCGCTGACCAGCGGGATCCCCGCCCGCGCCGCCTTCTGAACGATCTCGAACCCGATCCGGCCCGAGACCTGGAGGACCCGCTCGCCGAGCGGCAGATCGCCGGCGAGCAGGCGCTCGCCCACGATCTTGTCGACCGCGTTGTGGCGGCCGACGTCTTCGCGGAGCGCGAGCAGCTCGGCACCGGGCGAGAACAGCCCGGCCGCATGGAGCCCGCCGGTCTGTTCGAACACGCGCTGCGCCCTGCGCAGCGCGTGCGGCATCGCGAGGATGGCCTCCGCGTCGACCTCCGGGCCGGGGGCGAGCGGCGCGCAGTGTACCTCGACCTCGTCGAGCGTCGCCTTGCCGCAGATACCGCAGGACGAGTTCGCGAAGAAGTTCCGGCGGAGGACCCCGAGATCCAATGCCCTGGAGAGCTCGACCGTCACCACGTTGTAGTGCTGCTCGTCTGGCTCGAGGTCCTCGCAGTAGCTGACCCGGCGAACGTCGTTGCTCCGCTCGACGAGGCCCTCGGTGTAGAGGAACCCGACCGCCAGCTCGAAGTCGCCGCCCGGCGTCCGCATCGTGACCGCGACCGCGGTCGTCGTGCCGTCCGGGTTCTGGACCCGGATCTCCATCGGTTCCTCGGCCGCGAGCACGTCGGGGCGCTCGGAGCGCGCCCCGCCCTCCACGGCCAGCGCCCGGACGCGCGAGATGGTGCGCCGGAGAGGCACGGGCTCCGCCATGTCATCGATTATGCGCCGGGTAAGCTCTGGCGGCTGGTTGAACGACGGGTCAGGGGTGGGCCGGATGAAGAGCGGGTTGGAGATCGCGCAGGAGGCCGAGCTCCTGCCGATCGTGGAGGTCGCGGCCGAGGCCGGGATCGCCGACGACGAGCTCGAGCCGTTCGGCCGCTACCGCGCCAAGGTCTCCCTCTCGATCCTCGACCGCCTACGCGATCGGCCCGACGGCAAGCTGGTCATCACGACCGCCGTCACGCCGACGAAGGCGGGTGAGGGCAAGACCACCACCTCGATCTCGCTCACGCAGGGACTCGGGAGGATCGGCCGGCGGGCGATGTTGTGTCTGCGGGAGCCGTCGATGGGGCCGGTCTTCGGCATCAAGGGCGGCGGCACCGGGGGCGGCTACGCACAGGTCGTGCCGATGGAGGAGATCAACCTCCACCTCAACGGCGACTTCCACGCGGTCACCGCCGCTCACAATCTGCTCGCCGCCGCGCTCGACGCGTCCGTGTTCCACGGCAACCCGCTGGACGTGGACCCCGCGACGATCACCTGGCCGCGGACCCTGGACGTCAACGATCGCGAGCTCCGGTACACGGTGGTCGGGCTGCGCGGCATGGCCCACGGCACCCCCCGCGAGAACGAGTTCGTGATCACGGCGGCCTCCGAGGTCATGGCCGTGTTCGCCCTCGCGTCCGGCCTCCGCGATCTCCGCGATCGACTCGGTCGGATCGTGGTGGCCGAGACCCGGGCCGGCGCCCCCGTGACGGCCGACGACCTCAAGGTCGCGGGCGCGATGACGGTGATCATGAGGGACGCCATCAAGCCGAACCTCGTCCAGACGCTGGAGGGGCAGCCGGTGCTCGTGCACGCCGGGCCATTCGGCAACATCGCCCACGGCAACAACTCGCTGATCGAGGACCGCGTCGCGCTCAAGCTCGCCGACTACGTCGTGACCGAGGCCGGTTTCGGCGCCGACCTGGGGTTCCAGAAGTTCTGCGACATCGTCTGCAGGTTCGGCGGGTTCGCGCCCGACGCGGGCGTGCTCGTCACCACGGTCCGCGCGACGAAGTCGCACGGCGGCATGCCCTTCGACGAGCTCGGACGGCAGGACCTCGACGCGCTCGAACGCGGGATCGAGAACCTCGCCGCGCACGTCGGCATCGTGCGCCAGTACGGGGTCCCCTGCGTGGTCTCGATCAACCGATTTCCCACGGACACCGAGCCGGAGATCGAGCTGATCGCGCGACTGGCGAAGGAGGCGGGCGCCGAGAGCGTCGTGGTGAACGACGGGTTCGCCCGCGGGGGCGAGGGGGCGTCGGACCTCGCGATCGCCGTGGTCGAGGCCTGCGACCGGCCCGGCAGCTTCTCGCAGCTCACACCGAACGCGACGCCCATCCGCAACCAGATCGAGACGATCGCGCGCCGACTCTATGGCGCGGACGGCGTCGATTACCTCCCGCAGGCGGACATCGACGTCGCGCGCATGGAGGCGATCGGCATGGGCGACGCCCCCGTGTGTATGGCGAAGACGCACCTCTCGCTCTCGCACGACCCCGCGCTGCTCAACCGTCCGTCCGGGTTCCGGCTCCCGGTCCGAGGTGTGGTTCCGAGCGCCGGAGCCGGCTTCGTCGTGGTCCTGTGCGGAGACATGCAGCGGATGCCGGGGCTGGGGAAAACCCCGAACTACATGAACGTGGACATCGACGACCGGGGTCGGACGGTCGGGCTGTTCTGAGGCGGTCGGACCCGCCTAGTCGACCAGGGCGATCGCCTCGACCTCGACCAGCTGTCCCCGATACCCGAGGGTCGGAACGCCGACGAGCGTGCTCGGGGCGCTCCCGATCGGCGAGGACCGGACGACCTGCCAGACGGCCGACTGTGACTCGTAGCTCGCCCCGGCGACGTAGACCGTCGTCTTGGCGACGTCCGTGGGCTCCGCCCCGCCGGCCCCGAGGGCGACGAGCAGGTTCTCGATCACCCGCTCCGCCTGGGCGACGGCGTCGCCCTCGCCGACGAGCGCGCCCTCCGAGTCCAGCGGCACGGCGCCCGCGGTGAAGACCGTCGTCCCCCCGCGCGCGACCGCGACGTGGGAGTAGCCGGGGGGCGGCGCGAGCGACTCGGCGTTGCGGAGCTCGACCGGCACAGGCTCAGCTCACCATCTGCGCCGGACCCTCGACGAGGATCCACTCGGCCCGCGTGACGGCCTGGCTCCGGTCGAAATCGAAGACGTCGTTCCAGGGGACGGCCTCCCAGGTCGACCCGCAGTCCGGACAGACCCACACGGACATCGTCTTCGGCTCCGACCCTCGCGGCGGTGCGCACGTATGGAGCGGCATCGCGCCTCCTTCCTCCCCGATCCCCAGCCCGAATCACATGCGTGTGATTACCGCAGTGTAACTCATGGGGACCGACGGCGCCGCCCGAGGGGGGCGGCCGGCGGGTGGGCCTACGCTCTCGGGCGCTCCCTGGCAGGATCGAGGATCGAGAGCGGAGCCACCGTGGCCCGCACGGTCGCCTCGCCGAGGGCGACCTCGAGGGGCTCGCCGTCCCCGGCAACCTCCGCGTCCAGGATCGCGAGCCCGATGGTGCCGACCCGTGGGCTCGCGGCGGGCGACGTCACGACGCCGACCTCGGCACCGTCCCGGGAGACCGCCGCCCCGGGATCCGGGGCGGTCTCGGAATCGATCGACAGGGTCTTGAAGCGCTTCGGGGGAGCCGCGCCCCGCTCGGCGAGGGCGGCGGCCCCGACGCACTCGGTGTCGGTGCGGATGAACCGGTCGAGGGACACGTCCCACGGCGACGTCTCGCCGGGCGCGTAATCGATCCCGATGATGATGAGCCCCACCTCGATGCGAGCCAGGTCGATGGCCGTCAGTCCGAACGGCACGCCGCCGGCCTCGACCAGCGCCTCCCACACCCGGGGCGCGTCCTCCGGCGCCATGACGATCTCGTACCCGCGCTCGCCGGAGAACCCGGTCCGCAACACCCAGGCGTCGGCTCCCACGACCTTCACTCGCTCGGGCCAGAAGCGGAAGTAGGCGAGGTCGCCGAGGTCGCGGTCGACGATGGGCTGGAGGGTCGCCCGCGCCGTTGGGCCCTGGACGGCGATCATCGCGAGGTCGTCGGTCCGGTGGTCGATCCGCGCGTCGAGCCCGTCCGCGGTCTCCCCGAACCACCCCTCGATGCCGGCGCTGTTGATCATCAGCCAGAACCGGTCCGGGGCGAAGCGGTAGACGTTCCCGTCGTCCACCATCCGCCCGTCCGCGTTCACGAAGGCGCCGTAGCGCACCCGCCCCGGCGCCGTCCCCGCAAGGGAGCCCGTGAAGCGCCGCTGCACCAGGCGCTCGGCGTCGGGGCCGGTGACCTCGTACTTGCAGGTGGAGAAGAGATCCCAGATCCCCGTCGCCGTCCGGATCGCCTCGTACTCGGCCGTCGGGTCGCCGCCCTGGTGGTTGGTCCAGGGGTAGCCGTCCTCCCAGACGAGGTCGGCACCGTGGGCGACGTGCCAGTCGTGGAGCGGCGAACGCTTGTCGACGGTCAGGTGGGTTCCCCTCCGATCCGGCTCGCGGCGTCCGGGCTCACGCCCGCGGGCGCTGCTTGTTCGTGTCGTAGACGGGGAGGACGTCGACGACCGCGGGCGCCGTGCCGCC
>JBOGVL010000081.1:0-9669 GCA_050692535.1 Actinomycetota bacterium
GGCCGGGGTCGTGGACCCGCCCTCGGAGGCTGAGGACGAGGACGAGGACGAGGACGAGGGCGGGGGCGGGGAACCGCCGCCGGCGTCCTTCTTGGTCTCCTTCTTCGTGTCCTTCTTACCTTCGGACTTACCTTCGGATCTCGAGCCGGACCGGCTGTCGGTCGCGTAGAAGCCCGAGCCTTTGAACACGATCCCCGCCGGATGGAAGACCTTCCGCAGCGAGCCGCCGCACACTCCGCACGTCGTCAGGGCCTCCTCCGAGATCCGCTGGAAGACCTCGATGTGTTGCCCGCAGGACGTGCACTCGTACTCGTACGTCGGCACGTCCACGAGTGTAGCCGAGGGGCTGTCCGCCACCGGGGGGATGCATGAGCGAGCTACGGCAGGGGTATGCTCCGCTCCCCACGCCCCAGGGTGCGAACGGCCGGAGGCAGCGATGGCGAAGGAGCAGAAGGTCCGCAAGGCGGTCATCCCCGCGGCGGGGCTCGGCACGCGGTTCCTGCCGGCGACCAAGGCGCAACCGAAGGAGATGCTGCCGCTCCTGGACAAGCCGGCGATCCAGTACGTGGTCGAAGAGGCGGTGCGGGCGGGGCTGACCGACATCCTGATCATCACCGGCCGGGGCAAACGTTCGATCGAGGACCACTTCGACCGTTCGATCGAGCTCGAGCACTTCCTCGAATCTAAGGGCAAGTTCGAGGAGCTGAAGCAGGTCCGGGAGATCACCGACATGGCGACGATCCACTACATCCGCCAGCGGGACCCCCTCGGGCTGGGGCACGCCGTGTCCGTGTCGGAGGAGCACGTGGGCGACGAGCCGTTCGCGGTGCTCCTCGGCGACGACATCATGGCGGAGTCGAACCCGCTGCTCTCCGAGATGCTCCGGATCCACGACCGCTACGGGCGGAGCGTGCTGGCCGCGATGCAGGTCTTCCGCGACGAGATCAGCCTCTACGGCTGCATCGAGCCCGAGTTCGTCGAGGAGGACCGGCTGGCGCGGGTGCTGTCGATCGTCGAGAAGCCGGATCCGGAATCGGCGCCCTCGAATCTCGCGGCGATCGGCCGGTACGTGCTCACGCCCGAGGTGTTCGACGCGCTCCGGCACCTCGAGCCCGGCGTCGGCGGCGAGCTGCAGCTCACGGACGCGATCAACGTCCTGGCGCAGGAGCAGGCGGTCTACGCGCACGTGTTCGAGGGAGGACGGTTCGACGTCGGCAACAAGCTCGACTACGTGAAGGCGACGATCGAGCTCGCGATCGAACGCGAGGACATCGGCAAAGACCTGCGCGGCTGGCTCGCCGACCTCGTCGAGCGCAAGAAGCTCCTCTAGCTGCGCCGGTCCGTCCCCGGCCGTCGACGCGGCGCGCGTCGATAGACTGATCCCCCATGGCGCACGCCCATCACGTGCACGACCACGACAGCGGCGAGGGCCTCCGGTCGGTCGAGGAGGCCCGCGAGGCCGTCCTCGAGAAGATCTCCCCGCTCCAGCCGCTGGAGCTGCCGCTCACCGAGGCCTACGGCTGCGTCCTGGCGCGCGACGTGGTCGCCGACGTCGACATCCCGGCGTTCGCCAGCTCGGCGATGGACGGGTTCGCGGTCCGATCCGCCGAGGTGGCCGGAGCGAGCCCGACGGCGCCCGTCGAGCTGCGGGTCACCGGCCGGGCGCTGATCGGTCAGCGACCCGAGGGGACCGTCGGCGGCGGCGAGGCGATGCGGATCGCCACCGGCGCGCCGATCCCTGCAGGCGCCGACACGATCGTGCCGATCGAGAACTGCGAGCTCCACGGCGACGCCGTTCGGATCCTCGCCGGCCCGCCCGAGGGCCGGCACATCCGCCCCGCCGGCGAGGACGTCCGGGCGGGCGACCAGCTGATCCCGGCGGGTCGCCGGCTGCAGGCGCCGGAGCTCGGCCTGCTCGCCACCGCCGGCGCGTCGCATCCGCTCGTTCGGCCCCGCGCGCGCGTCGTGGTCCTCTCGACCGGGGACGAGCTCATCCCGCCGTCGCAGTCTCCGGACTTCGGCCAGATCCGCGACTCCAACGCCTACACGCTGTTCGCCGCCGTTCGCGAGGCCGGCGCCGTGCCGATGCTCGCGGGGATCGTCCGCGACGACGTCGACGCCTTGAAGGACGCGGTCCTCTCGCACCTGGTCCAGGCCGACGCCTTCGTGTCCTCGGGCGGTGTCTCGGTCGGCGAGCGGGACGTCGTGAAGGCCGCGTTCTTCCGCCGAGGCGAGCTCGACTTCTACCAGGTCGCCATGCAGCCCGGGATGCCGCAGGGGTTCGGCCACATCGAGGGCAAGCCGTACTTCGGGCTCCCCGGTAACCCGGTCAGCGTGTTCGTGAGCTTCGAGGTCTTCATCCGACCGGCGCTCATGAAGATGATGGGCCGGCGGAGCCTGTACCGGCCCGAGATCACCGCGCGGCTGGAGGACGCCGTGTCGGGCCCTCGCGGCAAGCTGCAGTTCGCGCGCGTCCGGGTGCGGCGCACGACCGACGGGTGGGTGGCCGCGCCCACGGGCGGGCGCGGCTCCAACCTCATCTCCACGGTGACGCGCGCCAACGCCCTTGCGATGATCCCGCCCGGCGTCGAGACGGTCGAGGCCGGGGGCGAGGTCCGCGCGATGCTCTTCCGCTCGATGGAGGACTGATGGCGGAGGCGTCGGGCGAGGCGGCGCGGATCGTCGAGGTGGGCGCGAAGGAGATCACCGACCGCGAGGCCGTCGCCGAGTGTGTCGTCACGATGACCCCCGAGGCCTGTGCCCGACTCGTTGCCGGCACGCCCAAGGGGAACCCGATCGAGGCCGCGCGGATCGCCGGCATCATGGGCGTCAAGCGCACGCCCGACCTTCTCCCGTTCTGCCATCCCATCTCGGTCACGGGCGCCGAGGTGGTGGTGAGCCCAGACGCCGGCACGGGCCGGATCCGGGTGCGGTCGACCGTCCGAGCGAAGGACCGGACCGGCGTGGAGATGGAGGCGCTCACCGCCGCCGCGGTCTCGGCGCTCAGCCTGTACGACACCGCCAAGGCGTTCGATCGGGCCGCCCGGATCGACGGCCTCCGACTGCTCGAGAAGCGCGGCGGCAAGTCCGGGCGGTACGTCGCGGACGCCGACTGACGCCCAACGCGCAACCGCACGCCAAGGATCCGGCCCGTGACCTGCGGCGCGGGGCCGGCCCGAACTTCCACGTTGGTATTTGTAGCGGCACACCGACCCTGCTAGGTTGCTGCCCCAGCCCAACAAGAAGTGGCGGACCGGGTTTCCGATCACGGGGGGCTGGGCGCATGGGTTGGCTGATGTTCGCGGCGCTGGGCATCATCTGGGCCACGTTCCTCCTCCCCGACCGACGGGGTCGCCCGAAGCGAAGCGTGGAGGATTTCGAGCGGAATATGGACCTGTTGGCGGACACCGAGCGGAACGGCCAGGGGCGCTGGATCGTCACCCCCCGAAAAGGGATGGCGTTCGTGGGGCCGAAGGAGCGCGCCAAGGAGCGCGCGCGCGAGCGCCGTCGTCGCGCCTTCGTGTTCATGCTCGAGACCATCGGCCTCACGCTCCTGATCGGCCTCGTCCCTCCCCTCCGCGCGATGTGGTACGCGACCGGCGTGCTCCTCACGCTCCTCGGCCTGTACGTGTGGCTGCTGGTCTCGATGAAGGCGCGGAACGCCCCGTCCGAGTCCATCTCTCCCCCCCGCGAGGCCGCCGCCGCGGCGCCCCGCCCCGCGCGCCATCGGTACGCCGCGGACGCCGCGAGCCGCACGCCGCGGGCCGCGTTCAACGGCCTCCCGGCGCTCGCGGGCGACGACCTCGTGAACATCGTCGTCAAGCCCGCGGGACAGGTCGGCGTCGCGCGCGTCTAGCCGCGACGTGGACCTCGACCAGACCTCCGAGCGGATCCGGTTCCGCTTCGACGCGCGCGTCCAGGCACGCGAACGCGCCCTCCCGGCCTCACGGACGGCCATCCGTTCCTGCGCCAATGCGATCCGCGCGATCCATCGGGGTGAGATGGACCTCGCTCACCGACTGATGGACGAGGCCAAGGCCTCGCTCGACGCCGGCCTCGAGGCCGTCGCCGACCAGCCCGAGATCCGATTCGCCGGCTACCTCCAGGACGCGCAGAAGGAGTACGCCGAGGCGAGGGTCACCGAGGCGATCGTGACGAGCGCCGCGCACGTGCCGACGCCCGAGGAGCTGGGCGTCGAGGACGCGCCGTACCTGAACGGGATCGCCGAGGCCGTGGGTGAGGGCCGCCGGTATGCGCTCGACCTCCTCCGGCATCGGCGGGTCGCCGACGCCGAGGGCGTTCTGGACGCGATGGACGACCTCTACGGCGTGCTCGTCACGATCGACTATCCCGACGCGATCACGGGGAACCTGCGACGGACCACGGACATCGCCAGGAGCCTCATCGAGAAGACGCGCGGTGACCTCGCGGTCGCGCGCATCTCGCAGGACCTCCACGACGCGCTCGAGCGTCACGCGCGGGACGTGCTCGAACGAGAGAAGTGACGGGTGGCGGTTCGGTCGCGCCGTCCGCGCTGCCGCATCGCCGTCCCGATCCGAGGGGCTGGTAGGCTCCCTTCTCACTTCGGGGGTGTAGCTCAGTCCGGTAGAGCACTGCCTTCGCACGGCAGGGGTCAGGGGTTCAAATCCCCTCACCTCCACTTGCAACAAGCTGTTGTTGACCTGGGGGTTCGGGCCTAGCGTCGGCCCGCCAGCGCGAGCACTGGTCCTAGCGCAGGCGGCGACGAAGCGGTGGAAAGGGCTCAGTCGTTCCCTCTCTCAAACCGGCCTCCACCAGAAGGCCTCACCACGCCTCAGGAGCTGGTTCCTCTCGGCAGGGGGCGCTCGAACCCAAGGCGTCGGCCAACAGGAGGACCGCCTTCAGTCGCGTTCCATCCGGAAGCTCGGCCTGGATGTCGTCCGGCGAGTGGTACGCCGGCTCCCAGATGACAACGTAGCCCTCGTCGGTCTCCTCTTGCTCGGGCGCCGCAGGCTCATCAGGCACGACTGCGTCCGAGTACCTAGCCCCGACGAGATAGATGGGAGGTCCGACATGCAAGGTCCGCTCACATCGTGGACAGCGATCGGGAGGAAGGAGCGTCCGGGGTCGCGTCGCTGCCCCTGGCCGGTGCTCCGGTAGCGGATCTTATGGCTAGGGGCTGCGATTCTTGGAACAAGGTGTGCGACGGTTCGGTGGGACCCTGTTCGCAATCGGTCGCGGCTCACGCTCGAAGGCGATTGAATGCGCCGCGGGCCGAGAATACTGTAGGGGCCATGAATAGAGGAACAGGAACCGGACTCATCGTGTTCGGCGTCGTGCTGGGTGTCGTCGGCGCGATCATGGCGTTCGCGATCACAGTGCGTACGCGCGGGTTCAACATCAACACCGCCGGCTGGATCCTGCTTGTCGTAGGGATCATCGTCCTGGTGATCGGAATCGCAATCTTCGTCACCGGCAGCCGGAGGAGCTCGACAACCGTCGAGAACGTCCAGAGCACGCCGACGGGTCAGGAGCGGGTCGAGGAGAAGCGGGACTGGGGCACGCCCTAACCTCCGGGTCCCGGCCGTACAAGTGACTGGGAACACGAACGTCAGGCCCGACCTACTCCCCGGCGTCGACGGGCATCACAGTCTCGTCCGACGTGCGGCGCTCCACGTCGAGCCGATCGGCGTCGGCGGTTTGGAGCCGCGCACCTTCGACCTCGTGACCGCAGGTGAAGGTCTGCACCTGACGGCTCTCGGGTTGCTGTTCGCCGAAGTCGATCGTGCCCAGGGTGCCTTTCCCGCAGATCGGGCAGGCAGTCGACTCAGGCTCACTCATCGACACCAAGGTACACCGAGGCACCATCAGCGGAACGGACGCAACGCCACGGAGTCAGCGACCATCAAGCACGAACGTGAGTCCCCGTCGTAGGCTGGCGCGCCGATGGGCGCCGCACGGAGCGTGATCCTGTGGGCGGCGGAGAACCGATGGCTCCGCGAGCATCTGCCGCGGTACCGGTTCGTCCGCCGGAGCGTCGCCCGATTCATGCCCGGCGAGCGGCTCGACG
This sequence comes from Actinomycetota bacterium, assembly GCA_050692535.1. GTDB lineage: Bacteria > Actinomycetota > UBA4738 > UBA4738 > HRBIN12 > CALGFI01. Next base: position 6,050 of record JBOGVL010000081.1, read on the forward strand.
ACGCCCTCGCCGCGGCCGCGACCCTATCGGGAAACGGCCTGCCGACCACGATCACCGCGCTCGGCGAGAACGTCACCACGGCGGCCGAGGCCGAATCGGTGCTCGGTGGCTATCTCGAGGCGTACGACCGGATCGCCGAGCGCAGCCTGGACACGGAGGTCTCCGTCAAGCCCACACACCTGGGCCTCGACGTCGACCGGGACCTCGCCGCGAAGCACCTCTCGCTCCTCGCCGAGCGCGCCAGGGAGCACGGGAGCTGGCTCTGGCTCGACATGGAGTCGGACCGGTATGTCGGGCCCACGGTGGAGCTCTATCGCGAGCTCCGGGCAGGCCACCCGAACACTGGGATCTGCCTCCAGGCTTATCTGCGCCGGACCGCCGATGACGTCGAGTCGCTCCTTCCGCTCGACCCGTCGGTCCGATTGGTGAAGGGTGCCTACAAGGAACCCAACGAGCTGCTCGTCGGCGGGAGGGCACTGATCGACGAGTCCTTCCACGTGCTCGCCCTCCGGCTCCTCGGGGCACGAGGCTCGCAGGGCCGCCTCGTCCTCGGCACGCACGACGTCGATCTCGTCGGCCGCATCGAGGCGGACGCCTCGGTCCGCGATCAAGGCCGCGACGCGTTCGAGATCGCGATGTTGTACGGGATCCGCGCGAACGATCAGCTACGGCTCTCGGGCGATGGCTTCCATGTCCGGACGCTCATCTCCTATGGCTCGTACTGGTACCCCTGGTTCATGCGGCGGATCGCCGAGAAGCCCCTCCAGAACGGCCTCCTCGCGATCCGCAACCTGTTCGGCGGCTGACGCTCCGGCGAGCTCAGATGGACAGGCTCACCGGGAAGGTGGCGATCCAGCTCAGCGTCCCGAGGAACACGATGCAACCGAAGACGAGGACGGTCGTGCGGAGCCGTCCCGAGTCGATCTTGGTGCTCACGGCGGCGAAGAAGAGCGATACCGCGAACAGCACCACGCCGAGGACGTAGTTCGTCGCCCGCTGGATGTACTCCCTCGCATCCGCCGCCGATGCCTCGGCGGTCGCGTTCAACCGGTCGGCCTCCTCGGCCTTCGCCACCCGATACTCGGGCATCGCGAACGGCGTCAGCGGCGCATCCGGATCCTCGAATGGATCCGTCGCCAGCCAGGCATCGAATGCCGGGATGAACTCCGCACGGAATCGCGTCCGGTAGAAGTCGGCGAGCGCTGTCGCGTCGGTCGCCTGCGCGTCCACCCACTGGACGAAGATCGCGACATCGACCTGCGTCTCCGCGTTGGCTCGATCCGAGGCCTGGGTCGCGTTCGCTCGGGAAGCGTTGGCCGCGCTGAACGCCTTGGTCTGCTCGGCGGTCCACCGTGCCGCCTGATAGCTGCTCCAGGCGGTGGCGACGGCGGCCAGCGCCAGCAGCACCGTGGCCACGATCTCGTGTCGGTGGCTGCGCTTGGGTGGGCCGGCAGGATCGCTCATGCGGGTTGTCCCTCGGCGTCGCACGGGATCGGATCCGTCAGGTCGAGCGCTTCGCGGGCGTTCTCGAGCGTCGCGAGGGTTCGTTGCATCGCGATGGGTCGGATGCCCCCGAAATCGCGAGAGTACGGTTGGTTGAGCACCGAGAGGGTGAGGAGCGTCGCCACCACCACGGCCGTCACGGCACCCATCAGGAAGCCTTGGACGATTGCACGTTCGCCGCTGTCGGCGAAGAAGAGCATGAAGACGAGCAAGATCCCGGCCGAGAAGAACAGCACGAGCCAGATGGGCGGAGGGACGATGCCTTCCGCCGAGTGGAGCCGATCGCGGCGAGCCTCGTCGAGCGCCTCCCTGAGGCCGAGCCACTCGTCGAAGGCGCTCTGCTCGCTGTTGCTCACCGGCTCGACGGTCTGCAGGGACTCGAACAGGGCGAGGATCCAGGGGTTGATGGAGGTGAGGTCCTCACCGGACTCCATGGTCGGCCACTCCTGCGCGACGATGGAGCGGCCGTAGCAGACGAGCTCGCCGGAGAGGGTTCCCCGCGCCTCCTCCGGAAAGAGCTGCGCCGCCTGGAACAGCTCCACCACGGTCAGCGCCTCAGCCTGGGCGCCGGCCCTCGCGTCGTCGTACCGCGTGAAAGCCAGGAACACGACGAAGCCGAGCAGGAGCGCGAACCCCGTGGCGAGCATCCCGAACACGCCGGACGCTCGGTCGCCGTCGGCGAAGTAGGAGCCCTCGGGCGCTCGGCGTCGGACGGCCAGCATCGCCGCGACGGTGATCGCCGTCGCGGCGACCACGATGAGCGCTGCCCTGAATAGGTTCACCCGACCCGTCCCCCCCACCGCAGGAAGGCACAGTCTGCCCGCTCATGCAGGGCTCGCCAAGCAGCGAGATCGAATCTCGAGGACGGGATCCGGGATGCTACGAAGGCCGAGCAGGTGGTACGAGAGGGCTGGGCGCACGCATCGAGCTCAGCACCTACCTCGACGATTGCGGTACTGATCGGCCCCGAACCGGCTCCGCGGCGCTCTCACGGATGAGAGTCGTTTCCACTGAGAACGCTGCCAATGCGGGGCGATGGTGGATCTGGGGGTGGCGTTGCCGCGACCTTCGCGGGAGCTCCGAACTTCAGTAGTCGGCCCCCGAACGCAACAGCGCACAGCCCGAACCACGACCAGCCGATCGCAAGTCCGGCCATCGCGTCGGAGAACCAATGCACGCCGAGGAGCACGCGCGTGCACCCAACCGCCACGCCGATCGCAATCCCACAGCTTGCGAGCACCGCGCGGGCCTTCGGGGAGCTTCCGATCGCCAGCACGAGCGCCACGGCGAGGTAGGTCGCAGCCGCGGCGGTCGTGTGTCCACTCGGGAACGACGTGCCGGTGAAGTCCGCGCGGGGGCGGAGCTCGGGCCGGGCGCGGTCGATGGCGAGCTTGATCGTGTTCGAGATCAGGATCTGGCCGAGGACGACGGAGACGAGGAACAGCGGGACGGCGGGTCTCCGCCACCGCCAGATCCCATAGGCCGAGACCGCGACGCCCATCGCGATGATCGTCGGGGTGTCACCGAGATGCGTGATCGTCTCGAGAAGATCGTCGGAGAAGGCCGTCGCGTGCGCGTCCGCCCACTGCTCGACCGCGCGGTCGACGTTCACGATCCCGGAGTCGCGCCGGATCATCCAAGCAAGGGTGCCAACGATTGCCCCGGTCAGCACGATGCCGGCCAGGGCAGCGGTCAGCACCAAGCCGGTCGTCATCGCGGGGTCCAGGCGCGAACGCAGGAACCGACGCACGCCGCGGCGACTCCCGAGCTTCTCGCCGATCGTCACCGTCGCGCTCAATGCGGGGTCGGCCTGCGGCCAGTGTCGGATCAGTAGGAAGGCGCCGAAGGCCGTGATGAGGCTGGCGAGCAGAGCGATGAGTACGACCGCCATGAGACCCCCGTTCCGGCCGAAACTGCGGAAGGTTTCCCCGGACGTGTCCTGTGGGAAACATCCTGAGATGGAGGGGACTCAGATCTTCGAGAGTGAAGCGGGCAGCCTGTCCCAACGCCTTGCCCGGCAGTCGCGATCCAGACGCCCGATCGTCGCCGGCGCCGCGGTCGGGGCCGCCGGGTATCTCACGATGACCGTTCTGCTGGTGAGCCTCGGCCTGCTCTTG
>JBOGVL010000082.1:0-9628 GCA_050692535.1 Actinomycetota bacterium
GGCTGAGCGCGCGTGCGGCGACGAGCGTCGCCACGAAGCTGAGGGCCGTGGCGACGTAGACGCCCAGTGAGGCCTGGCCGGCTCGGATCCACCATCGGCGCGTCCGCCAGAACCCGAGATCCCCGGCCTCGCGCGGCTCCGTCATCCGTGCCTCCCCCGTGCGGCGAGGGCCTCGCCGAGGCGCACGACCGCGTCGGCCCAGTGATCCAGCGAGTGCTCGGCCTCGATTCGGCGTCGAAGCGTCCTCGCCGTCTCGCGGATCGCCGACGGCTGCGTCGATCCGATCGACCGCAGCCGATCGGCCAACGCATCGGCGTCGCCCTCGGGGAAGGTCAGGTCCAGCGGCGCATCACGAAGGAGCTCGGCGAAGCCCGGGTTCGACGCGATGACGGGCCGCCCCAGGCTCCCCGCCTCGAAGACGACCTTGTCGCCGCTTCCCGCCACCATCGCGTTCACGAGGACGTCCGCACGGCCGATCGCGCGGCGGATCTCGTCCGGCGGCATCGACGGCTCGATCCGGATCCGCGAGTCGAGCCCGAGGCTCGAGACGAGGCCGACGAGCGCCTCCCGGTGGCGTCGCTCCTCCGTCGTGAGCGATGGCCCGATGATCCTCGCGTCCACCGGGTGTCCCGAGTCGACACAGGCCGCGACGGCGCGGATCACGATGTCGAAGCCCTTGGCGGGGGAGGTCCGGCCGATCGCGACCACCCGCAGCGGGCGGTGGGGTCCCCGCCACGGACTCACCTTCAGCGATCGGGTGTCCGTCGCCTGCCCGATCACACGGACGTTCGACGACGGCAGGGGATACGCACCCGGCAACGATGTGAGGATCGCGTCGGCGGCCTTGTCCGCGAGCGTGAGCGCGGGCGACCGGGCCGGGTGAGCGAACCACAACATCGTCGGGAAGCGGAACGCCTTCGCGACCGGGACGGCGAGGTTCACGTACTCCGGGCACATGTGCGCGAACAGGACGTCGGCGCGGCCCCGGCGAGCGATGCGGACGAGCAGCCGCTGGTAACGAAGCCCCCGGGCAAGTCGCGAGGCGCCGACCTCCTTTCCGAGCGACGCCACCGTCACGTTGGACGGAAGATCGGGCAACGGCCTCGCCACCGAGTTGGCGATGACGGTCACGTGCTCCAGACGCGCGGCGAGCGCCGCGATCAGGCCCGGGACCACGGCGAGGACCGGATCGGCCTCGTCGACCGTCTGGGTGACGAAGACGAGCGATGTCACGGCTCGGCGATCCAGCGCGCGAGGCGCTCGATGCCGGACTCGAACGCGGCGGCCGGATCCCGCTCGAGCGCCTCGACCCGGGCGCGGGCACCCATCGTCGACGCGATCTCGCGATCCTCGAGGAGCCGAACGATGGCACCGGCCAACGCCATGCGATCCCCCGGCGGCACCAGCAGCCCGTTCGCGCCGTCGACCACGAGCTCGGGGATCCCGCCGACGCGCGACGCGACCACCGGACGGGCCCGGCCGAACGCCTCGAGCACCACCCGGCCGAGGCCCTCGGAGCGGGACGGGAGCACGATCAACGTCGCGGCGTCGATCAGGCGGCGAACGTCCTCGCGCGGCACGGCGCCGGCGACGAGGACGCCCGGTTCTTCGGCGGCCCAGGACCGGACCGTCCCGGCCATCGAGCCCTCGCCGGCGATCGTCAGCCGACACGACGGGACGGCCATCCGCACGGCCGGCCAGGCCTCTAGGAGGACGTCCACCCCCTTCACGGCCTCGAGGGCGCCGACGAACAGGACGGAGGGCTCGTCGGGCGGATCCACGGAGAGCTCCCCGAGGAACAGCTCGTACTCGCTGAACGCGGGGAACCGGTCGATCGGGCCGCGCCATCCCGTCGCCCGGGCGAGCTCTTCGGTGAACCGACCGACGACGCGAACGCGATCGGCGCGGCGGATCGCCGCGGCGGCGCTTCGGTCGGCGAGGGACGCGAGGGCCCGCCGCGCGGCGCCGCCGTACAGACGGGACGCCGACCGCCAGTCGCCGTGCAGCTCGACGACCACGCGCGGCCGGAGCCGGCGTGGGAGCACGCGGACCAGCATCACGGCTCCGGCGGCTTCGTACGGGCTCTGGCACACGATCGCCGCCGGCCCCCGCCGGCTCGCGATCGCGACGGCGAGGAGCGGCGCCGCGGCGAAGAACAACGCGGAGCCGGCGGCCCTCGGACGGCCCTGCGGGAACGCGTATGTGCGAGCCACTCCGGCCGGCCGGACGCCGGCCCGCCCGACGCCGATCAACGAGGTCCGGACGTGTCGAGTCATGACTCGGAGCTTCGCGTCGAGCTCGGGGAGCGCCGGCGCGACGCGGGTCTTCCCGAGGAACACCGCCTTCGGCCGGCCGGCGATCGCGCGCCGGAGCAGCGACTCGGTCCGGTCGGCCGTCCGTTCGATCCCCCACGCGTCGCCCGCCTCCCGAGCACCGGCCCGGAGCTTGGCGGCGAGCTCCCCGTCCTCGAGGATTCTCCGGAGGGCGCGCATCAGCGAGCCCACGCTGGCGTCGGGAACCAGCAGGCCGCTCTTCCCGTCCGTGACGACCTCGGGCACACCCCCGACGGGCGGCGACACCACCGGCGTGCCGCAGGCCAGCGCCTCGAGCACCACGTGCGGCAGGCCCTCGTAGTCGCTCGCGAGGACCAGGGCGGCCGCGCGCGCGAGCGCGAGCACGACGTCCTCATGGCGAGCGGTGCCCGCGATCGTCACCCGATCCTCGACGTCGAGCGCCCCCACCAGGTCCGTCAGCCGGTCCCGCTCCGGCCCGTCGCCGAGGACCTCGAGCCGGGCGCCGGGGATCGACGCGACCGCCTCGATGATCCTGTCCACGCGTTTGTGGGCGACGAGCCGTCCGACGAACACGAACGGTTCGACGTCCGACCGCGTCCCCGGAGCCGGGACCGGCCCGACCCCGTTGGGGATCACCTCGATCGGCGCGGGCCCGCCGAGCCAGCCCTCGATGGTGTCCCGCAGCGTCTCGCTCGGCGCCGTGATCTCGTCGGCGGCGCGGAGCGTCGCGTTCTGGACCCATCCCATCGCGCGGACCCGAAGGTCGTTCCGGTCGCTGCCCGCCTGGAAGGCATCGAAGTCCGCGCTGGTGAGCCCGAGTCGACGTCCACGTTCCCACGACAGGTCGCCCACCACCTTCACGACCACCGGCCGTCCGGCGGCGCGCGCCCCGGCGACGGCCGCCGGCTGCAGACCCGTCGCGTACACCGCGTCGTACCGGGCGGCGTTCCGAACGAGCCACCCGGCAACCGCCGCCATCCGGGCCGGCCACGGCCAGGCACGCGGATACCGGACCACGTCCGGATCCGAGTCGTCGGGGGCGGCGTCCCCCAACGTGAGCACGCACGCCTCGTGCCCTCGACGGATGAGCTCACGCCGGAGATCGTCCACGTGCGTCGCCGGACCCCCGATGTCGGGGGGGTAGAGCCCCGTGACGAGGACGATCCTCATGGCGCCTCTGCGGGCCGGGCCTTCACCAGGTAGGCGGCCGCGAAGCTCGAACCCGTTTCGGTGCCCCCGGAGACCGCACCGTCGATCCACGCCGCGGCTCGTTCGATCGGCCGCTCCAACGCCGACAGGCCCATCCGACGCAGCGCCGTCACGAGCGCCTGCGCGAACAGCGAGGCCAAGCCGAGGGGGGCCTGGATCGACACCGTTCGGAAGCCGGCGCGGTCGAGGAGGTACCGCAGACCCAGGGGTGTGTACCGGTACAGGTCGTCGCCGTGGAAGGGGTGCAGGAACGGCACCCAGATCAGCAGCGTGCCACGATCTCGGAGCACACGACGGGTCTCGCGAAGGGCGTCCTCGGGCTGCGGGAAGTGCTCCAGTGAGTCGCTGCTCACGACGAGTTCGAACGCGGCATCGGCGAACGGCAGGTTGCCGGCGTCGCCGCCGACCGCTCCGGACCCCACCGGTCGAAGGTCGACGTTGGCGTACCGATACCCGCGCTCGCGCAGCGAGCTGCCGAGCTCGCCGCCACCGCCGCCGAGATCGAGCGCCCATCCGGAGCCGCGCTCGACGGCCGAGAGGACGTACCGCTTGTCGGACGACATCGGCCGTCAGCGCTCCGAACGCGCCGCCCGGAAATGCTCGACGGTGCGCTCGAGGCCCTCCGCCATGCCGACCGACGGCGTGTACCCGAACAGGTCGTGGGCGAGCGACACGTCGGCCTCCGTGTGCCGGACGTCGCCGGCGCGGGGAGGTTCGAAGCTCGGATCGGGCGTCGTCCTCGTGATGTCGGCGACCATCCTGAGCACCTCGTTGATCGAGGTGGGCCGCGCGCCGCCGCCGATGTTGAACGCGAGTCCCTGCGCCTCGTCCGGCGCCCTGCCCGCCAGGAGGTTCGCCTCGACCACGTCGTCGATGTAGGTGAAGTCACGCGCCTGCTCGCCGTCGCCGTGGACGATCGGGGCGTTCCCCGTGAGGCACGCGAGCACGAACCGCGGGACGACGGCCGCGTACTCGCTCATGGGGTCCTGTCCCGGGCCGTAGACGTTGAAATAGCGGAGCCCGATCGCGCGGACGCCCATCGAGAGCCAGAAGGAGCGGTAGTACGCCTCGCCGGCGAGCTTGCTCGCGGCGTAGGGCGACCTCGGACGCGGGAACATCGCCTCGACGAGCGGGAAGCGATCCTGGTCCCCGTAGACCGACGACGACGACGCCGCCACGACGCGAGCCCCCTCGTTGCGCGCGGCGAGGAGCACGTTGAGCGTCCCCCGGACGTTCACGTCGGTGAACAGCTCCGGTTCCTGGATCGACCTGGGAACGGATCGCTTCGCGCCCTGGTGGAAGATCACCTCGCACGAGCCGGCGGCGGCGGCGACGGCCGGCGGATCGCGAAGGTCGGCGTTCACGAAACGGATACCGCCGGCACGAGCGAGGTTCTCCTGCGAGCCGTCGGACATGTCATCGAGGCCGACGACGTCGTGGCCGTCCGCGACGAGACGGGCGGCCAGGTGCGAGCCGATGAACCCCGCGACCCCGGTTACGAGGACGCGCATCTCCAGCCTCCTTCCGGGGCGACGGGCGACGCGACGCGAAGCATACGGTGGAATCGGCACGCCTCCGACTAGGATGAAGCGCCCCCGAACCGAAAGACGGGCGTCGCCGTGCGCTATCTGGTCACCGGAGGAGCCGGATTCATCGGCTCGCATCTCGCCGATCGGTTGCTGGCACGCGGGGACAGCGTCCTGGCGCTGGACGACCTCTCCACCGGTTCGGCGACGAACGTCGCGCATCTCAGGGAGGAGGGCCGGTTCGCGTTCGTCCGCGGGACGATCCTCGATCACCCCTTGGTCTCCGGGCTTGTGGCGGATTGCGACGCGATCGTGCACCTGGCCGCCGCCGTCGGGGTCCGCCTGATAGTCGACAGGCCGCTCGAGTCCCTGATCACCAACATCCGCGGCACCGAGATCGTCCTCGACACCGCCGCGGTCGCGGGGCGGAAGGTCCTCATCACGTCGACCTCGGAGATCTACGGGAAGAACGCCTCGGGTCCGCTGCACGAAGAGGCCGACCGGATCCTGGGCTCGCCGTTCAAGGCGCGCTGGTCCTACAGCACGGCGAAGGCGGTGGACGAGATCCTCGCTCGCGCCTTCTGGCGCGACCGCGGGCTGCCGTCGATCGTCGTCCGCCTCTTCAATTGCGTCGGCCCGCGCCAAACGGGCGAGTTCGGGATGGTCGTGCCTCGCTTCGCGCGGCAGGCGCTGGCCGGCGAGGACCTGACCGTGTTCGGCGACGGCGAGCAGCGTCGATGTTTCTGCCACGTCCACGACACGGTCGAGGCGCTGCTCTCGCTCCTGGACCATCCGGATGCGATCGGCGAGGTGTTCAACGTCGGAGCCTCGCACGAGCTCACGATGAACGATCTCGCCCGGCGCGTGATCGACGCAACGGGCGCGTCGTCGAGGATCGTCCACATCCCCTACGACGAGGCGTACGAAGAGGGGTTCGAGGACATGGAGCGCCGGGTTCCGGACATCACGAAGATCACCGCGCTCACCGGGTGGGAGCCCAAGCTCGACCTGGACCGCATCATCGGCGACGTGATCGAGTCCGAGCGCTCGAGGGATGCGACCGGAGGCGCCTCGCCCCGGTGAGCGGGCTGGATTTCGCCGTCGTGTACGGGGCGGCGTTCCTCATCCCGCTGGCGGCGACCTTGTTGGCCACTCCGCTGGCAGCTGCACTGGCCCGCCGCTGGGGAGTGATGGACGAGCCGAACGCTCGCAAGACACACGTGCTGGCCACGCCCTACCTGGGCGGCCTCGCGATCGTCGTCGGCTTCGTCGTTGCCGGCTTCGTCCTGGGCTCGACCGCAAAGCAGACGGCGGTGATCGGGGCATGCGCCGTCGTCATCTTCCTCCTCGGACTCGTCGACGACGTGCGGGGCCTCGGCGCGGGGCCCCGGGTGGGCGTCGAGGTCCTGCTCGCGGTCGTGCTCTGGTTCGGCGGCGTCCGGGCCGGGTTCTTCGACATCCCGCCGATCGACCTCGCGCTGACCATCGCGTGGGTCGTGGTCATCACCAACTCCGTGAACTTGATCGACAACATGGACGGGCTCGCGTCCGGTGTCACGGCAATCGCGAGCCTCGCCTACTTCTCGATCGCCGCGGCGCAGGGCGACTACCTCGTCGCCTCGATGGCCGCCGCCCTGGCGGGGGCGAGCGTGGGGTTCCTCCGCCACAACTTCCCACCGGCGCGGATCTTTCTCGGCGACGCGGGGTCGCTCCTCCTCGGATTCCTCCTCGCCGTGCTCGGCCTCCTGCTGGATCTCGACGTCGCGAACGATGTCGTCCGCATTGGCATCCAGGCCCTGATCCTCGGCGTGCCCGTGTTCGACACCGCGCTCGTGGTCGCGTCCCGGATCCGGGGCGGCCGGCCGGTGCTGCTCGGAGGAACCGACCACTCCTCGCATCGGTTGGCCGCCTTCGGCCTGTCGCCCCGCGGCGTCGCCGCCGTCACGTTCGGGGCGCAGCTCGCCTGTTCGACCATCGCGGTCGCCGTCGTGAACGCCGCCGACCTCGCCGTGCCCGTCACGATCGCCTGGGTATCGCTCGGCCTGGCGATCGGCGTCGCGCTGACGCTCCGCGCGCGACGTCGATCCGCCGCGTGACTGGTTTCTCGCGCTTCAGAGACGGACGACGTTGCCGGGTGAGCCCCCGGTGACACCGCGGGTGTCGAAGACGAGCCCCGACCACCGGACCACGTCCCCGAAGTCGACGGTGGTGTGAGCGGTGAGCACCACCGCAGCAGTCCTGCTCGGCAAGCACTCGCTCGGAGAGTGGCCGCGACCGCAGCCGGCGGCCGGCGACCTCGAGCGACGAGACGAACGGATCGTGGTAGGCGACACGGGCTCCGGACGCGGCGAGCCGCTCGAGCACCGCGACGGCGGGTGACTCGCGGACGTCGTTCACGTCGGGCTTGTACGTGACGCCGATCCCCAGGATCCTCGAACCGCGAACCGGCTTGCCGCGGTCGTTCAGCGCCTGGGCGACGCGCTGAGCGACGAAGCCGGGCATCCTCGCGTTCACCTCCTGTGCGTGTTCGACGAAGTTCAACCGGTGGCCCGTCCGTTGCCCGACCCGCCACGAAAGGTAGGACGGGTCGATCGCGATGCAGTGGCCGCCGACGCCGGGGCCGGGCCAGAACGGCATGAATCCGAAGGGTTTGGTCGCGGCGGCGCGGATCGATTCCCACAGGTCGACGTCGAGATCCTTGGACAGGAACGCGAGCTCGTTCACGAGCGCGATGTTCACGTGACGGAACGTGTTCTCGATGAGCTTGGCCATCTCGGCCTCGCGAGGCGTCGAGACGATCTCGACCTCGTGGACGAACGCCCGATAGAAGGTGGCGGCGAGGTCGCCGTCGGCCCGGGTCAGTCCGCCGACCACCTTCGGCGTCTTCTCCAGATGTTCGAGCCCACGCCCCGGATCGATGCGCTCCGGCGAGTACGCCAGCGCGAAGTCTCGTCCCGCAACCAGGCCCGAGCGTTCGACGATCGGCTTGAGGATCTCCTCGGTCGTCCCCGGGTAGGTGGTCGACTCGAGGATGATGAGCATCCCCTGTTCCAGCCGTTTGGCGATCCCTTCCGCTGCGAGCTCGATGTGCCGCAGGTACGGGTCGTGATCCTTCAAGGGCGTCGGCACGCAGATCAGGACGACATCACAACCTCGCAGTGCCTCCGCACGCGCCGAGACGCGGAGTCGCGGACCCAGGTCGCGGAGCTCCGCGTCCGAGATGTCGCTGATGTACGACTCGCGTGTCTTCAGCGAACGGACACGGTCCTGGTCGAGATCGACACCCACGCCGCCGTAGCCCGCCCGCGCTCCCGCGACGAGCATCGGAAGGCCCACATACCCGAGGCGACCACGCCGAATCGGGCGTCCTTGGCCCGCAGGCGTCGAGCGAGATCGGCCCGCCACCCCGTCACCGGCACGGAGGCGCTCGGCATCCGGTTCAGCATTGCACGAGAGTCCTCGGCAGCCGCTCAGCCGGCCTGGAGAGACGCATCAGACGCCCGGGTTCTTGGGACGACTCGTCAGCGGTGGAGAACGATCGAGGACGCCGGTGTCGTCAGGCGCAGATGGCCCAGGCCGTGATCGTCCAGTTTGACGACGTGCTTTGCAAGCCGTCCTCGGCCGCGCGCGCCGTGTAGGTCGTGTCGCTGTCCGGGTAGGCGTGGGTGATCTCGACGGCGCCAGTGAGCACGCCCCCGACCTGGCTGCCCCCACCGAGGACTCGGGTACCCGCCGGGCAGGTCACTGTGACCGTCTTCGGACTCGTGGAGTTGTTCGCCGAAGTGGCGCTGACCCGACCGTAGTCGCTGAGCCCGGTCGCGCCCGTAACCCCAGTCGCCCCCGTAGCGCCGCTCGCGCCGGTCGCTCCGGCACCCGTCGCTCCCGTGGCGCCGGCGGCTCCCGTTGCCCCGGTGGGGCCGACCGGGCCCTGGGGACCGACCGGGCCCTGGGGGCCGACCGCGCCGGTCGGGCCCTGAGCGCCGTCGGCGCCCTGGGCACCTTGACTTCCGGTGTCGCCCTGCGGTCCCTGGGGACCGACGGGGCCCTGCGGACCGACCGGGCCCTGAGGACCGACCGGGCCGGTGGCGCCCTGGAGACCAACGGCGCCCGTGGCGCCCTGAGGCCCAACAGCTCCTGTGGTACCCGTGTCACCCTGCGGACCCTGTGCGCCGGTGGCTCCGGTGTCGCCTTGCGGGCCCTGCGGACCGACCGGGCCCTGCGGACCAACAGCGCCCGTGGCGCCCTGAGGGCCAACGGCTCCCGTGGCGCCTAGCGCGCCGGTCGCGCCCTGGGCGCCGGGGTCGCCTTGTGAACCGGTGGCGCCCTGAGGACCAACAGCTCCCGTATCGCCTTGTGAACCGGTGGCTCCGGTGTCGCCCTGCGGACCCTGGGCTCCATCAGCGCCGGTGGCGCCCTGGGCTCCGGTCGCGCCGACGGGGCCCTGCGGACCAACCGGGCCCTGCGGACCAACCGGGCCCTGCGGACCAACCGGGCCCTGCGGACCAACCGGGCCCTGCGGACCGACCGGGCCCTGCGGACCGACCGGGCCCTGCGGACCGACCGGGCCCTGCGGACCGACCGGGCCCTGCGGACCAACAG
>JBOGVL010000083.1:0-9500 GCA_050692535.1 Actinomycetota bacterium
ATCCATCAGGCTCCAGGCCTCGCGCTCGCGCTGCTGGCGCCAGTCGTCCGGCGCGACGTTCAGGAGCGAGTCCGCGAAGCGGCGGAACGGCTCTCGATGAGCGTCGATCGCGCGGCCGAGCTGCTCGGGGGCGTGCTGGAGGTACCAGCGGGCCCCCGCCTCGACGAGGCGGTCGACGCCGCGGGTCAGCTCGTCCAGGATCGCGGGCTCGAGGACGCCGGCCTGGGCCTCGATGTCCGCCCATCGTTCGGGCGCGGCGGTCACATCCCGCGCGATCCGATAGGCCCGGACGACGTCGGCGGCCTCCGCGCCGGTCTCGGCGACGACGCGCGAGACGAAGGTGATCCCCTGCGAGTTCACGACGTCGTTCGCCACGAGCGTGGCGATCAACTCCCGCCGGAGGGGGTGGTCGGGCAGCACGTGCCCGAACCTCTCGACCACCTGCCGCGGGAAGTACGCGCGGAGGTCCTGCGAGAGGTACTGCGAGTCGGGTAGCGACGAGGCCAGGATCGCGTCCGTGAGGCTCTGTTTGGCGTACGCGAGCAGGACGGCCAGCTCGGGCCGGGCCATCCCCTTGCCCGCACGTCGCCGCTCGGCCATCTCCTCGGCGCCCGGCAGGGCCTCGAGCGCGCGATCCAGGAGGCCCTCGGCCTCGAGGCCCTGCATCAGGTCCTCCAGCGCCTCCATCCGGCTCGGCGAGAGCTCGGCCGCCTTCGAGAGCACCTGGGCCTGGAGGAAGTTGTCGTACAGCACGAGCCGGACCACGTCGGGCTCGACCTCGTGCAGCAGCGCGTTCCGTCCCTCGATGGTCAGCTCGCCGCGCTGCATCGCGAGGCCGAACAGGATCTTCAGGTTGACCTCGTGGTCCGAGCAGTCCACGCCCGCCGAGTTGTCGATGAAGTCGGTGTTGATGCGCCCGCCGGCGAGCGCGTACTCGATCCGCGCGCGCTGCGTGAAGCCGAGGTTGCCACCCTCGGCCACGACGCGGCACCGAAGCTCGCGGCCGTCGACGCGGAGCCCGTCGTTGACACGGTCGCCGGCCTCGACGTGGCTCTCCGTCGACGCCTTCACGTAGGTCCCGATCCCGCCGTTGTAGAGCAGGTCCACGGGGGCGCGCAGGATCGCCCGGATCAGCTCGTTCGGCTCGAGCTCCTCCTGCTCGATCCCGAGCGCGAGCCGGGCCTCCGGCGACACGGGGATGGACTTCATCGTCCTCGGCCAGACGCCGCCGCCGGCCGAGATCTTGGCGCGGTCGTAGTCGTCCCACGTCGAGCCGGGCAGCTCGAAGAGACGCCGGCGCTCGGCGATCCCGAGGGCGGGATTGGGCGTGGGGTCCAGGAAGACGTGGCGGTGGTCGAACGCCCCCACCAGGCAGATCTGGTCCGAGTACCGCATGCCGTTGCCGAACACGTCGCCCGACATGTCGCCGATCCCGACGACCGTGAACGGCTCGTTCGTCACGTCGATGCCGATCTCGCGGAAGTGACGCTTCACCGACTCCCAGGCGCCCCGCGCCGTGATCGCCAGCGCCTTGTGGTCGTACCCGGCCGAACCGCCCGAGGCGAACGCGTCGCCGAGCCAGAACCCGTACTCGCCGGCGACGGCGTTGGCCGTGTCGGAGAACGTCGCCGTCCCCTTGTCGGCCGCGACGACGAGGTACGGATCGTCCTCGTCGTGGATCACGACGCGCTCGGGATGCACCACGCGCCCGTCGACGAGGTTGTCGGTCAGGTCGAGCAGCCCGTGCATGAACCGCACGTACTGCCGGGTGACCTCCTCCTTCAACGCGGCCGGGTCGGCGATCTGCCGCTTGAGGACGAATCCGCCCTTGGAGCCCGTCGGCACGATGACGGCGTTCTTGACCATCTGCGCCTTCATGAGGCCGAGGACCTCGGTGCGGTAGTCCTGGCGACGGTCCGACCAGCGGATCCCGCCGCGCGCGACCTTGCCGCCACGGAGATGGATCGCCTCCATCTCCGTCGAGTACACGAAGATCTCGTAGAGCGGAGTCGGCTTCGGCATCTCGGGCACGGATCCGGAGCGGAACTTGAACGCGAGCGTGGTCGCCCGCGGCTTGTACGCGTTGGTGCGGACGGTGGCGTCGATCACGCCGAGCGCGTTGCGCAGGATCCGGTCCTGTTCCAGCGAGACCACCGCGTCCAGATCCGAGACCAGATCGGCGCGGAGCCCCTCGAGCACCTCTGGGTCGCGGGGCCGGGCCGGGTCGAACTTCTCCTCGAAGAGCCGGATCAGCTTGGCCGCGATGTGCGGGTGCGCCGCGAAGGCCTCGTTCTTGTACTCGACGGGGAAGCTCGCGTTCACGCGGTGGTGGTACTTGCGATAGGCGCGCAGGATCTGGACCTGGCGCCAGTCGAGGCCCGCGGTCACGACGAGGCGGTTGAGCGAGTCGGACTCGCACTCGCCCTTCCACACCGCGACGATGCAGTCCGCGATGCGCTGTCCGGTCTCCTGCACATCGAGCGGCCGCCGGTCGGCCCCCAGCACGCCGAAGTCGTGCAGGTACCGCTCCTCGTCGCCCGCCAGGTGGGTCGGCCACTCCTCGACCACCCGGAGGCCGAGCGACTCGAGCGTCGGCACGAAGTCGGAGAGCTGGATCTTGCCGCCGACCTTGTAGAGCCGGACGCGGGTGAGGGTCTCGCCCTCGTCCGTCTCGTTCGCCAGGCCGACGACGAACGCCTCCCGGCTCGCCTCGAGCTCCTCGAAGCGCAGGATGTCCTCGACGGCCAGCTCCACCGGCGTGGTGGCCTTGTAGTAGTCCGGGAAACGGTGGGCCCACCGGTCGAACAGGACCCGCGCGCCCTCGGCGCCGTGGACCTCCGACAGATGCTCCTCGAGGCGGTCGTCCCACGTCCGCGCGATCTCGACCACGTCGCGCTCCAGCTCCTCGAACGACACGTCCGGGACCTCGCCGATCGCCACGTGCACCGTGTAGTGGAGCTGCGCGAGCCCGCTCTCGCCGAACTCGAGATGCTCGTCGATCGACGAGCCCTTGAACCGCCGCAGGAAGAGCTCCTGCAGCCGCTGGCCCACCTCGCCCGTGTAGCGGTCTCGCGGCAGCGCGACCAGGAGGGAGACGCTGCGCCCGTAGAGGTCGCGCCGGACGAACAGGCGCACGCGCTGCTGCTCCTGAAGATGGAGCAGCCCGACCACCTGGGACCGGAGCTCGTCGACCGACGCGGCGAACAGCTCGTCCTTGGGGAAGCTCTCGAAGATCGACACGACGGCCTTGTAGTCGTGGGAGCCCTCGAACAGGTCCTCCGCCTCGACGATCTGACGCAGCTTGCGCTGCAGGAGGGGCGTCTTGCTCGCCGGCTCCATGTAGGCCTTCGAGGTGAACAGGCCGACCAGGCGCGCCTCGCCCCCGATGCGGCCGTCCGGCGAGACCTTGCGGACGCCGATGTAGTCCATGCGGGCCCGCCGGTGGACCGTCGACGGGCGGTTCGTCTTCGAGTAGATGAGCAGGTCGCCGCCCTCGATCCGGCTTCGCAGGTTCGGCTCGATCGAAGACAGCGGTACGGGCGTGTCGTAGGCGGACCACCCGGGCTTGGACAAGATCCCGAGGCCCGTCCCCGGAACCGCGGCGAGGGCGCGGCCCTCGGGGAGGTCGACGAGCGCGTACTCGCGGTAGCCGAGGAGGATGAAGTTGAGGTCGAGCAGCCACTCGAGGAAGGCGACCGTCTCGGCGACCTCTCCGTCCGAGTACAGGACGATCCCGTCCCAGGCGATCTCGAGCATCCCGCGGAGCGCGTCCTGCATCGCCCCGAAGTCCCGGACGGCGAGCCGGACGTCGCCGAGGACCCGGCGGATCGCGTCCTCGAGATCGGCCAGCTCGGCGCCGGGCAGCCGGCGCTCGATCTCGAAGTGCATGACCGACTCGCGGTGCTCGGCATCCCGGACGTGCATCACCCGGAGGATCCGGCCGTCCGAGCTACGCTCGATGCCGATGACCGGGTGGATGACGCGCTGGACTGACAGGTCGCGGGACCCCAGCTCCTCGTTCACGGAGTCGAGGAGGAACGGCGAGTCGACCACGTTGGTCTCCAGCACCGTCCCGAGGGTCTGGTAGCCGTCCCGTGAGACCGTCGGATTGAACACCCGGACGGCGACCTCCTCCGCGCCGCGACCGTCGGCGAGGCGGAAGGCCCCGAGCACCATCGCGAGCAGCTCGTCGGGGGTCAGGTCGGCCCCGTCGGCCGGGGCCAGGCGGCGGGTGAAGGCCTCGGCGAAGGACACGAGTGCCTCCGCCTGCTCCGGGGGAAGGTCCGACGGGATGCGCTCGACCAGAGCGTCGAGCAGCGTCCGGTGGGCCGGAGCGGCCTCGTCCGTGGCGCTCACCCGCCCATCGTACCCGGGCGCCGAACGCGTCCTTCGCCCCGCGGCTTCACTCGGGACCCGGACACGCCGACTGACAAGATAGGGCCGGAGCGACCGGCCTGGATCGGCCTGGTCAGACGAGGGATGAACGACCCGAGAACCTCCGTGGACGAGCACGAGCTGCGGTCGGTCGCGCAGCTCCGGTTCCTCCACGGGCTGGCGCCGCGGCTGAACGCGCTGGACGACGTCACGGCCATCGCCGCGGCGATCACCGTCGAGCTCCAGACCCTGATCGACTACCACAACTGCCGGATCTACCTGCTGCAGGACGACGGCGTCACGTTGTTTCCGATCGTCTTCCGGGGCTCGCTGGGCGAGTACGAGAGCGAGACGTACGAGGAGCTCGTCACACTCGTCGGCGAGGGGATCACCGGGCACGCCGTCCAGGCCGGCACGACGCACTATTCCCCCGACGCCCTGAACGATCCGATCGCCGTCCAGATCGAGGGCACGGATGACATCGACGAGTCGATCCTCGCCGTCCCCATGAAGGTTGGCGAGCGCGTGACCGGGGTCATCGTGCTGTCGAACCTCGGCATCGACCAGTTCGACGACGAGGACATCCGCGTGCTCGAGGTGCTCGCGTCGCACGCCGCCGTCGCGTTCGAGAACGCCAGGCTGCTGCAGCAGGAGCGCGAGGCCGCCGAGACCGCCTCGGCTCTGCTCGGTCTGTCGCAGGCGCTCACGGGCGCCCACGGCACGCGGACCGTGCTCGAGCGCGTCACGGTCGCCGTGCCGAAACTGATCGGCGTGGCCGCGGTCTTCGCGTACGTCCACGACGAGGAGACCGGCACGTTTCGTCCCGTGATCCAGCGCGGGTTGACCGGCGACCAGGAGCGCCGGCTCGTCGACGTCTCGCCGGAGATCGCCGCGACGCTGTTGACGTCGTTCAGCGGTCCCTTCGTGTTGCCGCCGGAGGCCGTGACGACGATCCCGCCGGAGTACCGGGTGTTCGACGAGCCGCGACCCGTGATGGTGATCCCCTTGCGATGGGATCCGGACGGCGTGGCGGTGCTGGTCGCGGTGGCGCCCGACCCGGCGGCGACGTTCTCCGAGCGGAACCTGGCATTGGCCCGCGGCATCGGCGACATCGCCTCGCTCGCGCTGGGCAGCGCGCGACGGGTACACGAGCTCGAACGCTTCCACGAGCTGGTGGAGAGCCTCGACGCGATCTTCTGGGAGGCCGACCCCGAGACGCTCGCGTTCACCTTCCTCTCGCGGCGAGCCTCGATCGCGCTCGGCCGAGCCGCCGACTGGGGCGAGGGCGGGCCCGTGGCGTGGGGCGATCACGTCCATGCCGACGACCGCGAGCGGGTGGTCGCGGCGCTCAGGGAGCGGATCGCCGCGCCCGGTCACGACCTCAGCCTCGAGTACCGGGCCCTCGGCCCCGAGGGCATGCCGTTGTGGCTCCGAGACCTCGTGCACGTGGGGATCGACGCGCGAGGCCGGACCCTGCTTCGTGGGCTGATCGTGGACATCACCGAGCGCAAGCGCGCGGAGCAGGCGCTGCAGCGGAGCGAGCAGAAGTTCTCCGAGGCGTTCCGGCGGGAGCGCGAGGCGACGCAACGACTTCGGGCGCTCGACGACATGAAGAACACGTTCCTGGAGGCCGTGTCGCACGATCTGCGGACGCCGCTCACCTCGATCCTCGGCTCGGCGGTCACGCTCGAACAGTCGGGGCTCGACATCCCCCGCGAGGACGCGGTCGACCTCCTGCGCAGGATCGCGGCGAACGCGCGCAAGCTCGAGCGCCTGCTCTCCGACCTGCTCGATCTGGACCGGCTGCAGCGCGGCATCGTCTCGCCCCAGCGGCGGCGCACGGACGTGTCCGGCCTCCTCGCGCAGACGGTCCGGGAATCCGAGCTGCTGGCGGGACGGGAAGTGAACCTGGCCGCCGGGGACGTGGTCGCCAACGTCGACGCCGCGAAGGTGGAGCGGATCGTCGAAAACCTCCTCGCGAACGCCGCCCGACACACTCCCGCCGGCACGCCGCTGTGGTTGCGGGCGACGAAGGAGGACGACGGCGTCCTCATCGTGGTCGAGGACGCCGGTCCGGGCGTGCCCGACGACCTGAAGAAGGCGGTCTTCGAGCCGTTCCGGCAGGGCGTCGGCGGCCCAAACCCCTCCCCCGGGGTCGGCGTCGGCCTGTCGCTGGTGGCCCGGTTCGCGGAGCTCCACGGCGGCAATGCGTGGGTCCAGGACCGCCCCGGCGGCGGGGCGTCGTTCCGCGTGTACCTCCCGGACGCGGCCTGAGCTCCCGCGTGGCCGACCTCCTGATCGCCGGCGCAACCGTCATCGACGGGTCGGGCGCCCCCGCGCGCCAAGGGTCGGTGCTCGTGTCCGGCGACCGGATCGAGGCCGTGCTGGCGCCGGAGGCATCGCCGGACGCGGCCCGGCGGATCGACGCGGAGGGCCGAGTGCTGTCCCCCGGCTTCATCGATTCGCACAGCCACTCGGACGTCTCCGCGATGGTCGAGCCGAGGATGGAATCGATGCTGCGCCAGGGCGTCACCACGCTCGTGGTCGGCAACTGCGGATCCTCGGCCTTCCCCCCTGCGGGGCGGGACGAGGTTGCGGCCCTGGCCGGAGCCGACCCGGCGGTGCTCGGCGGGCCGTGGGAGACGTTCGAGGTGTACCTGGATCGCGTTCGTTCCTGCCGGCCGGCGCTGAACGTGGCGGCGCTCGTCGGCCACGGGGCCCTCCGCTCCGAGGTGCTCGAGGACCCGCGGCGGCCGCCGTCGGCCGACCAGGTCGCTCGCATGCGCAGGCTCCTGGTGGGCGCGCTCGACGAAGGTGCCGTCGGGATGTCGACGGGCCTCATCTACTCGCCGGGGCAGCACGCGACGACCGAGGAGATCGCCGAACTCTCGGGCGCGATGTCGCGACACGGCGGCATCTACGCGAGTCACGTCCGGGGCGAGAGCGGGACGGTCTTCGAGGCGGTCGCCGAGTGCATCGAGATCGGCCGCCGCGCGGGCGTTCCGTCGCACGTCAGCCACCTGAAGGTCGAGGGTCGGTCGATGTGGGGCCGGGCCGGGGAGCTGCTCGAGCTGATCGACGCCGCACGCAAGGCCGGCGCCGACGTGACGGCGGACCAGTACCCCTACACCGCGTGGGAGACGGAGCTCGCCGCGGCGCTGCCGCCGTGGGTCACCCCGGTCGAGCTCGCCGACGCGCTGTCGGGCCGGCTCACGCGCGAGCGCCTCCTGCGGTCGATCGCCGAGGGCGAGCCGGGGTGGGAGAGCGTCGGACCCGGCATCGGATGGGACCGGGTGGTCATCGGGGCGCACGTCCCCGAGCCAGCGCTCACGGGCCGGACGATCGAGGCCGTCGCGGGGGAGCGCGGTGCGGATCCGGCCTCGACGATCGTCGAGCTCCTGGTGTCCGACCCGCACACCGGGATGCTCGGCCACGGCATGCACGAGGACGACGTCCGAACCATCCTGGCCCGGCGCGACGTCTTCGTCGGGACGGACGGCCTGGCGATCTCGCCCTCGGGGCCGCTCGGCGACTTCGCCGTCCACCCTCGCTACTACGGGACGTTCCCCAGGATCCTGGGACAGTACGCGCGCGACGAGCGTGTGCTGTCGCTCGAGAACGCGGTCCGCAAGATGACCGCCCTGCCGGCCGAGCGGTTCGGGCTCGCCGGACGCGGCTCGATCGAGGCCGGCGCCGTCGCCGACCTGGTCCTGTTCGACCCCGGGCGCGTGGGTGACCGGGCGACGTTCGAGCACCCGCATGCCTTCGCGGACGGCATCGACGTCGTCGTCGTGAACGGCCGGGTCGCCTGGGACGGAGCGCCGGGCGAGCGCGCGGGCCGAGCCCTTCGGCGGGGAGAACGTTAGCCCGGGCAGTCGGCCTTGCCGCTGTCCTCGTCGACCATGCACGCGGACTCGTCGACGGCCTCGAACGCCGACGCGGGGATCGTCTTGAGCTGGTCGAGCAGCCCGTTCCGCCAGTGCCCGTCCCGCGTCCCCTGGAAGTACCAGTCGGAGCCGTTGTCGGTGACGAACATCCCGTACTGCTGCAACGCGCGCAGGATCACCTTGGCCTTGGCGCTGAAGCCATCCAGGTCGAAGTTCGCCTTCAGGCGGAACCGCGCGCCCATCGGTGGACAGTCGGGGTCGCTCACCCCCGCCTCGTGTCGCGCCGGCCAGAGATACGAGTCCGTCGTGCACGAGACCGTGAAGCGGATCGCGTGGTCGATCTCTCCGCGCCTGACCTCGTCCCAGCGGACGAGGCCGGCGAAGATCGGCAGGCCAGCGGCGTCGGCCGACGTCCACGTGTCGGGCCGCAGCCGGTTCTTGTCGAGGTCCCAGATCGCGCCGCTCCCCGCCTGCGGGTCGCCGCCGTTCCACTCCGCGGCGAACAGCTCGTAGAGGCGGCACGTGCCGCGCTCGACGATGAGCGCGTGACGGTCCGAGCCGCCCTCGATCGGCGTCCTCGCGTCGAATGGATACGGACCCGGGTCGCTCTCGTCGTCGTAGAGGAACTCGACCGAGACCTTCGCGTGGTCCCTGCCGACGGTGTCGTACGGGAGCCCGTAGCTCGGAGGACCGAAGTCCGGGTGCAGTTCTGTCGAGCCGGCGTTCGTGGAAGCCATCCAGGAGTCGCTCATCTCGTGGACGGGGAGCTCGTCGACCCGCGTGTTCCACACGTTGTTCTCGGGGAAGACCGCGCAGCCGGTCCCCGGGACCTCGCCCGCGGCCGCCGGCGGGGCGAGCGCCGCGACCGCGAGCGCGGCGAGCACGGGCGCGATCCGGGTCGTGCGCATCCTTGGAGCCATCGGCACCTCGGGCCTCGGGACTTGAACGGGGCAGCGGTGGGATCGGGACGGCGGCCCCGAGCGACGGAGGATACCCGTTCGACGTCGATCGAACCGGCCATCCGCGTCCGGATCGCCGGACGTAGAGGGAGCATGGGGCGGGCCGGGTCGGTGATCTGGTGCTCGCTGCTCGCGCTCGCCGCATGCGCCTCCGCGGGCGGCGGAGCCCGGCCCCCGCCGACCCCTGGATCGCCGTCGGCGGCCACGACGACGCCGCGGGTCTCCTTCGCGCCGGAGGGCTGCCCGGTGGACGACGAGGCGTTCTGCGCCCGGGCGGCCG